>JAZSKL010000020.1:0-10810 GCA_045534855.1 Acutalibacteraceae bacterium | reverse complement strand
CTTATCGTGAAACTATACGCAAGTCGGTTAAGGCACAGGGAAGACATAAAAAGCAGTCGGGCGGACACGGTCAGTTCGGTGATGTTTGGATCGAGTTTGAGCCCTGTGACAGCGAAGAGCTCATCTTTGAGGAAAAGGTATTCGGCGGTTCTGTTCCCAAGAACTTCTTCCCCGCAGTTGAAAAGGGTCTTCGTGACAGCACCTTAAAGGGCGTTTTGGCAGGCTTCCCGATGGTTGGCATAAAGGCAACACTTGTTGACGGTTCTTACCATCCGGTTGACTCATCCGAAATGGCATTTAAGACTGCCGCATCCATCGCTTTCAAGGAGGGCGTTACCAATGCTAACCCCGTACTTCTTGAACCGATAGGCACTCTTAACGTACTTGTTCCCGATGAAATGCTTGGTGATGTTATCGGTGATATAAATAAACGCAGAGGCCGTATTATAGGTATGAATCCTGCTGCAAACAAGATGCAGGAGGTTATCGGTGAAGTACCGATTGCCGAGATGTCTGACTTTTCAACAGCAATGCGTTCAATCACACAGGGTACAGCAAGCTTTACTTTAGAGTTTACCCGTTATGAGGATGTTCCGGCACACATAGCCCAAAAGATTATTGACGCCGCACAAAAAGAATAATACATAATTAAAGCCTTCATTATAAAAAGCAGTTCCCGATTTTTTGTCGGGAACTGTTTTTATATACTTTTTTAAATTTAATACGGCGTTGTTATTGCCGATACGCAGGATATAAGCTTGTTGAAATCGCAGTTCAGTTTTTCGCAGTATGTACAAAGAACATCTATCGGAACACCGCCTAAAACATCGGTTTCGTAATCGGCAATTTTTTCCTTTGAAAACCCTGTTATTTGTGCCGCTTCTTCAAGCGTATAGCCTCTTTCTTCGCGTACTATTTTAAGAAGCATAGACATAATTTTCACCGATGATTTAACTTTTAAATCGATTTCTTTTTTCATTTTTATCACCACTAAAATAAAAAAGTGTGTGCAACGTAAAGCTACACACACCGAAAAATGCATAGCTTCAATTTGCTACCACACAAAATTCTCGACACTTCACAGAAGATGCGAAAATAGAAGTATGCATTTTTACCGAAATAAAAACACAACTCCTGCAAAATATCTTATTGAATTTTGTGTGGTGAATTTAGTATATCATACTTTGAACTTTTTTACAACTGAATTTACTTAAAATTCTATTGTTTAACTTAAAATTCTATTGTTTAACGCAGTGCATACTCACCCAATTTGCTGAGGTTTTTGTACGAACTGCAAGATTTGATTACCGGCACGAAAAGAAAGAAGATATATTTAATACTCCCTCTCTTGACAGAAATTCCTCTACCGAGGGAAATGCCGAAGAACAAAAGGCCTTCCCCCTTTGTGGGGAAGGTGGATTTTGCGAAAGCAAAAGACGGATGAGGGGTTTGATAATAGGAATATATTTTCAGTAAATTTGTCTCACCTCATCCACCGCAAGCGGTCCCCCTTCCCCGTCAAGGGGAAGGCTAAATTGCGGTCAACGAATAATTTACAAAATAATAATTTTACTTATAAACAGTTGCGGAATTTACAAAAATATGTATAATAAAATCATAAATCAATTTTTATTAAAGGATGTTTAATATGATAAGAAAATATCTTAACCGCCTGTTTATTGATGGGCTTTCGGGTATGGCTTACGGCTTGTTTGCTACGCTTATAATAGGTACTATAATAAAGCAGATAGGTACAATAATAGGCGATAACTCGGTGGGTAATTATTTTGTATCTATGGGTATGGTAGCTCAAACCATTACGGGTGCCGGTATAGGCGTGGGTGTTGCCTGTAAGCTCAATGCCTCTCCGCTTACTACTGTTTCTGCGGCGGTTGCAGGTATGATAGGTGCTTTTCCGAATCTTAACCTTGATAGTCTATCGGTGGGAAAACCCGGTGAGCCGCTTGGTGCATTTATTGCGGCTTATGTCGCTATAGAAGTAGGCTCAATTATTTCGGGTAAAACCCGTCTTGAAATCCTCATAACTCCGCTTTCCTGTATTTTTGCAGGGGCTACGGTCGGCTATTTTGCAGGTCCTTATATTTCAAGAGCGATGTACTGGGTAGGCAATCTTGTAAATATAAATGTTGAAACCTACCCGATTATAGGCGGTATGGTTACTGCTGTTGTTATGGGTATGTTCTTAACCTTGCCTATTTCATCTGCGGCTATAGGTATGATAATGGGTCTTAACGGTCTTGCGGCAGGTGCGGCTGTTGTTGGATGCTGTTGTAATATGGTGGGATTTGCGGTTATAAGCTTCCGCGAAAACAAGGTAAGCGGTCTTTTGGCACAGGGAATAGGTACTTCTATGATACAAATGCCGAATATTGTGCGCCATCCGCTAATATGGTTGCCTTCTATTATTTCAAGTGCGATTTTAGGGCCGGTTTCCTCTGCGGTTTTGGGTATGGTTTGTATAGATCAAGGCTCGGGTATGGGCTCTGCAGGTCTTGTAGGACAGTTTACAACCTATGCCGAAATGGTAAGGGTTGGTTTTACTCCAACGGTTGCGCTTTTAGAGATTGTTATTATGCATTTTATTGCGCCGGCTTTAATCTGCCTTGCAATTTCAGAAGGTATGAGAAAGCTTAATTGGATTAAAAAAGGTGATATGAGACTTGAAAAGGTTTAAAAGGAGGGGTATATATGCGTAAAAAAGAGCTTACGGCTTTGGCTGTGGAGAGGCTTGAAAAATTATACCCTGATGCTATATGCTCCTTGCAGTACAGCGACCCGTTTCAGTTGCTTGTTGCAACAAGACTTTCGGCGCAGTGTACCGATGCGCGTGTAAATATTGTAACTCCTGCCCTTTTTGCTGAATTTCCAACCGCCGAAAGTATGGCAAATGCTCCGCTTTCACGGGTGGAGGAGCTTATAAAAACCTGCGGTCTTTATAAAACAAAGGCAAAGGATTTAATAGGAATAGGCAAGGGGATTTGTGAGCGTTTCGGCGGCAATGTGCCCGATACAATAGAGGAATTAACAACGCTTCCGGGTGTTGGCAGAAAAACTGCAAATCTTGTTTGCGGTGATATTTTCGGCAAAAGTGCTGTTGTTACCGATACTCATTTTATACGCCTATGCAACCGATTGGGGCTTGTTTCAACAACCAATCCCTTGCAGGTTGAAATGGCTATGCGAAAGCTTTTGCCTCCCGATAAATCTAACGATTTTTGCCATAGAAGCGTGCTTTTCGGGCGCGATATTTGTACGGCGAGAAAGCCGTTTTGTGAAAGATGTCCGCTTGATGATATCTGTCCTAAAAAGATAAAAAAATAAGGCTTGGAGTATTATATTATGAGTGAACGCTTTATCAGAAATGAAGCACTTATAGGAAAAGAAAATACTGCAAAATTAGCCGGATGTACCGTTGCTGTTTTCGGTATAGGCGGTGTTGGTTCTTATGCGGTTGAGGCGCTTGCAAGAAGCGGTGTGGGCAGGCTGTATCTTTATGATAATGATACAGTATCTGTAAGCAATCTTAACCGCCAGCTTATCGCTCTGGAGGATACGGTAGGAAAGCTTAAAACTACAGTAAGTGCCGAGCGTTGCCGCAATATAAATCCCGATATAGAGGTTATAGAATGCCCTGTTTTTGTAACGCCTGAAACCGAAATACCGTTTGAGAGCTTTGATTTTATTATTGATGCCGTTGATAATGTTACGGCAAAGCTTTATATAATTACCTCGGCAAAAAAGTATGATGTGCCGATTATAAGCGTAATGGGTACAGGAAACAAGCTTGACCCTTTGAGACTTAAAATAAACGATATTTATGAAACACGCGAATGTCCGCTTGCCCGCGTTATGCGCATAGAGCTTAAAAAGCGCGGTGTAAAAAAACTTTCGGTTGTGTGGAGTGATGAGCGTCCCGTAAAACCGATGGAAACCGATGAAAAGCGGGTGAACGGCAGACCTACTCCTGCAAGTATGTCCTTTGTGCCTGCAACCGCAGGTATAAATGCTGCAGCATTTGCTATTAAAAAACTTATAATCAATATAAAAAAGTAATGTTAAAAAGCGACTGTCTTATTAAGATTTAGATGTGAAATAACTCTTAATAAGACAGTATTTTTGTTATTGTTAAAAATTTAAGTTAAAATTTCTATAAATGGCTTTTTCAACTTAAACGCTTCTAAAAAATGAATCTCGTATTTGGTAATATTGCAGTAAAAACGGTTCGAAAAAAGGTTTTTCAACCCCATATTTTTCTATATTTTAAAAGTTTAACTTAAAAAACCCATATATTTTATGAAAATTGCTCTTTTATAACATACTTGTTTTATGTTGTTTGTAGAAATTGACCAAAAAGCATTGAAAATTTATTGCTTTTGTGCTATTATTATATCCGTAGTATTTGGCGAAATTTTCGTTGTTTTTAGGCTGTTTAAATGAGTTTTACTTAAATTTAACCTATTGAGACGATTTTATAATATTTAGAACTGATATTCGATTTTAATATAAATTCGGATATGTTATAGTGATTTTGAAAAATATGGGGGTGACGTGATGGCAACGATTAAGCAGATAGCAGAGATTGCAGGTGTTTCAATTGCGACTGTTTCTTATGCACTTAATAATACAGGCAATATCAGTCCTGAAACCAGACGTAAGATAGTAGAAGTGGCAAAACGGATAGGTTATGTTGATACTATGGCTACATATGCCGCACGTCCCAAGCAGTTTAAAAACATCGGAGTTATTTTCAGAATATACAAGGGTGCGTATTACTATTCCCTTCTTGAGGGACTTCACCAAACGATCGGTCACAGGTATAAGTACGGAACGCACGTTATTGTTTCCGATAAGCCTGAGGCTAAAATTTTAGAGGATATTTTAAATGCCAATGTTGATGCTTTGATAATTTTAAGCGAGCTTATTGAGGATTCAACGATTCTCAAGCTTAAAAGCAGGGGAATACCGATGGTTTTCCTTGACCGCGAGATTGAGGATGAGCTTATTTCAAGCGTTGTTACCGATAATGTTATGGGCATGACTGATGTTATGGAATATCTTATTTCAAACGGGCATCGCAGAATTGCTTTTATGCGCGGTGACGGCCTTTATAATGACGGCAAGCGTTACGAGGCTTACGTTAATGCGATGAAAAGGCATTGTTTACCGATTGACCCCACTATGGTTATGAAAGCAAATTTTGATACAATTTATGCCGAAGCGCAATTTTTAAAAGCCTACCCCAATATGAAAAACTTCCCTGATGCTGTGTGTTGCGCTAATGATGAAATGGCAAAGGGTGTTATAAAGGCTCTTAATTCAATAGGATTTACTGTTCCGCGTGATGTAAGCGTTACCGGATTTGATGATTCTTTAAATCCAAGCGAGAGTACCGTTCAGCTTACAACGGTTAAAAATCCGATATACCGTATAGCAAAAACTGCCGCAGAAGAAGCGATGAGGCTTATTCGTGAGGGCGGTAAAGGTAAAAAAATATTTGTTGAAACAGAATTTGCGGAAAGAAATTCCTGTACTATAAGAAATTTGAGAGGTGTTGAGTAATGAATAAAACGGTATACAAAATTGTGAGTTTGGTTTCCTGCTTGTGCATACTTCTCGGCGCAGTAGGTGTATTGCCGCTTATAAATGCTTCAAGCAGCGGTGAAACGGAAAGTGAAATGGAAAGGATAGAAAATGATTTTTCGGGATTTTTGTATGATTCGGATTCACAGAATATCGGCTCATCTTCTGTTCTTGTTTCTGATGCAAATGTAAAGGATTTACAGCATTACGAAACCAAGTACAAAAAGGGTAATTATGAAAGCCTTGCCGATTACCTCTACTCCATAGATGGGGAGGGCAATTTGGTTCGTGATATGGACTACGGTGTTTCGGGAAATAAGAAAACCGGTCTTCTTTATTACAACGAAAGCCTTATTGATTTTGAAATAAAGTTCGATTACCGTTATACAAAGCTAAAGCAGGTTGGTTGGAACGGTATTTATGTTGGTTTTGGTGCTTCCCGCAAGGGCGAGCTTTGGGCTAATTCAAATAAAAACAGTGTAATTTTTATTCAGCCGCACGACCATAACCTCCTTTGCGGTTCAACCACCGTTGTAAGCGCTTATAAAGCGGCAAACGTAAATTATGCCGATGCTCTTACAAAACGTCAGCAAGATACCGAGGGTACTGCATGGTATTCCTTTAAGCTTACGGTAAAGGATGGCGTTGCAAACTGGTATATTGACGATAAGCTTATTGCAACCTATACTCCGAATAACTATGAGGGCGGTTATGTATACTTTGGTACTATGACGGGCGAAACCGCTTTCAGAAATATCGGTATTACAAACCTTAGCGGTTACTATGCTGATATGCAGGATATTGAAAAGGATTTCAAAGCGGCATTTTATGATCAGGCGGCAAGCAATATCGGCGCTTCAAGCAAGCTTGTTACCGATGAAAATATAGAAACGCTTGAAAATTACGAGAAAAAATATTTGACGAGCGGTGTAAACAGCCTTGCGGATTATTTATTCTCGATTGATGCCGAGGGTAATCTTGTAAGAGATAATGATACAGGTACAAGCGGCGATAAGAAAATAGGCTTCTTGTATTATGATAAGGTTCTTGAGGATTTCACGATAGAGCTTGAATACCGCCACAGTCTTGCTACAAGCGGTGTAGGCAGGAAATCTATTTACATAGGCTACGGCGCACAGAAAATAGGCAATCACCTGTACGGCGATGCTTTGAGCGGTGCTGTAAGACTTCAGCCGGTTGAAATGTACAGCTACTTTGCAAAAGAGCTTAAAAAGAACTATTCAAATAATTCTGATTTCAAAACTGCGGTTGCTGATGTCTACAATAACGACTTAGAGGCTGGTACTGCAAGCTGGAACAAGCTTAAATTAAGCGTTTCGGACAAAAAGGTAACTTGGGAGATAAACGGTAAGTCCTTTAGCGAGGAAATAAGCGGATATCTCGGCGGTTATGTTTATATTACCGCAATGACAAAGGATACCGCTTTCCGTAATATAAAAATCACAGAGGTAGAAAAGGAAGAGGATACCTCGGTTTATACCGTTTATTACGCACCGAGCGGAAAACGACTTACCGATAACGGCGTAACTGCTAAAAAGGCAGAATTTAATGATTGCTGGACACTTGAAAACGGCACATTTACCCGTACAGGTACGGGAGAATTTGCAGGCGGACCAAACGGACGTTACGGCGAATCGCTTCTTTATTTCGATAAATCCTATGAAGCTTTCCAATTAGAGCTTGATTACCGCTTCGGTTCAAATAAAAACACTTGGCTTTGGGCGGCGGTAGGCTTCGGTGCTGATGAAAAGGGAAGTCACTATGCAAAGGGTGACGGCTACTTAACCTTTATTGAACAAGAGGGTTATATCGGTCTTCATTATCCTAACGGTACCGGAACAAAGAGTGACAGAATTTTAGGACCTTCTTACTTTACCAATCTTTACGGTGTAAATAAAAATCAGTCCTATTACAATGACGTAAGAACGGCGTCTCCTTCCGAATGGCATCACCTAAAGGTAGTTGTTAAAGAAGGCGTTATGACCGTAAGCTATGATGATATCCCCGCAGTACAAAAAGCGGTTACGGATTACAGCGGTTATGTTTATCTTATGGCATTCTCTCCCGAGATGCAGTATAAGAATGTAAGCATTACCGAGCTTACGGAGCAAGACCTTACCTGGGCGGAGGATTATGAAGCATACTATGTTCCAAACGGAACAGATTTCAGAACCTCGGGTGTTAAGTTCAAAAAGACCGATGTTACAAATGTCTGGGGCTATATGGACGAAGCGGTTGTTCGTGCAGGCTCGGGTGAGTTTGCGGGCGGACCCGGCGGTGTAAAGGGTCAGGCGGCACTTTACTTCAAGCAAACCTATAAAAATTTCGTTTTAGAATATGATTACTCCTTTGCAGGAGATAAGTCAACCTGGCGTTGGGCAAGCGCAGGCTTTGGCGCAAGCGCTCCCGGTGAATATTATATGAGCGATAAGAGCTACTATATATTTGTTGAAAAAGAGGGCTACCGCTCTTGCTACGGTAACGGTGCAGGCGGTCGTATTTCAGGCGCAGGCATAATTAAGGATTATTGGGATTTGGTTGAAAACGGTGATAATACCTGGCATCACTTCAGACTTGTTGTAACAGGCGATAAAGCCCGTCTTTACATTGATAATTACGATGCCGCAACCGTTTCGCTTGAAAACTATAACGGCGGTTATGTTTCAATTTTAAGCAATGTTTCGGGAATGAAGTTTAAAAATATTTCAATATCAGAAATTTCCTATATTGAAAAAACCGAAGCTTTAAATCCCGTAATCGCACAATACGGTACGGCACAAAGCGCATTACAGCTTCCCAAAACCGTATCGGCAACACTTTCCGATAAATCTGTTAAGTCACTTAATGTTACCGAATGGAAATGTGAGGGATATGACCCCGCAAAAGCCGGTACATACATATTTACAGGTGAGCTTGACCTTAACGGCACGAATATTTATGCAAATGATATTAACCGTTTTGTAAGATTGAGCGTTACACTTGCCGATTATGATACCTCGGCTGTAAAGGAATACAATATTTTATCAGAAGCACAGCTCGATGAAACCTTTGTTTCGTATTACGTTCATAAGGATGAAAATATCGATAAGGGTGCGGCTGTTAAATCGGCTGCCGCTTCAAAGCTCTGGGCGGTAACGGCAGACGGCGGTGTAAAGCGTGCAGGAAGCGGAGAATACGAGGGTACGCTTTCAGGTCATAAGGCGGCGGCACTGCTCTACTTCAAGGATAAGTACAACGAGTTTGAGCTTGACTTTGATTATTGCTTCAACGGAACAACCCAAAGCCATAAATGGGTAGGCTTCGGTGTTGGCGCACAAACCTTTGGTAAAACTCCGTTTGACGGTGAGGGTAACGGCGCATTGTTCATTGTTGAAATGGAGGGTCAGATAAGAAAACTTCAAAAGGATAATTCACCGCTTATTACCTCCAAAAACGCATTTGAGGGTTATTCGCAAACACTTACCGATAAAACTCTCAACCTTAATACATGGCATCATATAAAGGTTGCGGTTAAAAATTCTACCGTATATATATTTGTAGATGATTACCCCGTAGCCTCTTCCCCGATAGACGGTTACAAAGCAGGTTATATTCATCTGCTTGGCTGTACGAAGGAGCTTGAATTTAAGAATATCAGGATTTCCAATATAAAAACAGCAACCGTTACTGGTGATATTCCTTACCGCGCAGTACCGCTTGGTACTACCGCAGAGCAGATAGGTTTACCTGAAACTTTAGAGATAATTGCAGACGGTAAAAAGGTTAACTGTCCCGTTTCCTGGAGCTCATCCGATTACAACAGCTCAACCGAGGGAACATATATCTTCTATGCAACCCCCAAGGGCAATTACTCACATTATTGGCTATCTGATAATTCAAAGCGTGTAATTGCAAGTGTTTCGGTTGGTAATTTTGATGATGATATAGTTCATAAGTTTGCCCTTAACTCTGTAGAGGAGCTTGGAGCGTACTTTACAAACTATTATTGTAAAACAGATAAAGCTATTACCGAAAACGGCGTATGGAAGCAAACTGCCGCAGGTAACAACTGGAATATTTCCTCAAACGGCTATATAAGCCGTGGCGGTTCGGGAAGTTACTCGGGCGGTGCTAAAGGAGCATACGGTGTTGCGGCACTTTATTATAACAGAAAGCTTACCAATTTCGAGGTTGAGTTTGATTACCGCCACGGTACTGGCGGTTGGCGTTGGTTCCAGATTTTAGGCTTCGGCGCTCGCAAGATAGGCGAAAATTATGCCGAGAACGGTTATATGGCTTATGTTGAGCGTGAGGGGGATATAACACTTACAGGCTCATTTGGCGGCGAAAAGCTTAATGTTAAAAACCCATTCCCAACAACGAGATTTATGGAGGGCTATTTTGATAAGGTGCAAAGAATCTGGAAAAATTCCGGTGAATGGTGCCATATCAGATTATCTGTAATAGACGGTGTTTTGAGAATTTACGGTGATGACGGTTCTCTCTGGCAGGCAGAGCTCCCTGATTATAACGGCGGTTATATCTATTTGTTGCAAAACTCTGCCGATACCTCAATTAAAAACCTTTCTATAACCGATTATGATGCAAAGAATATTGATATTGTTGCGGTTCAGTCGGCAGAAGAATTAGGTTGCGCTTATCAGTCGATAGATAAAACCAAAGGCGATAAGCTGAAGTTCCCCGGTGATGTTACAGTGACCGACAGTAACGGTTATAAATATCAGCTTCCTATTGAGTGGAAGGCTCCTGAAAATTACCGTTCAGGTAAGCTTGGAAGCTATACTTTCAGCGGTATTCCCGTAATGCCTTCTGCAAAATTTAAAAACGTGAACGGTATTTCTTCTAAAGCTACCGTAAAAATTGCCAAGGTTGATTACAATACCGCAAACACCATAAAATATTATTTTGACCACGAAAACGATTTACTTGACTTTACCAACTACTATGTTGAGGATGTTACAAAGTCGCATTTTGAGGCTAACGACTGGCGTGAGCAATGGGTACTTTCGGACGGTAAGTTACAGCGATTAGATGATAATTTCATAGAGCTTACCGGCGCTTCAAAGTACAGAACAACAAAAAAAGTTGCCCGTCTTACATATAACGAAGCTTTAAAGGGTAATTGGCAGATAGATGTTGAATATCAGCAACACGGCGATACCTATATGTGGCCTATGATTTGCTTCAG
>JAZSKL010000270.1:0-7780 GCA_045534855.1 Acutalibacteraceae bacterium | reverse complement strand
GTTGAAATAACTCCATCCAAAGCGCATACATCCTTAGAAAACGGTGTTGAAGTTGTGGATGAGGTTGTAACAAGCGGAAATGCAATAAGCTCAGGTATTATTTTCCGTATAGGCAAAATGTATGATTATTCATCAAATATTATTTCATTCAGCGGCTACCGTTGTTTCCTTATTGCAAACAGCAAAAACGAGCTTAAAATACAGGCTCACAAATACTATTTTGCAGATGATAGTGCTGTTAAAGCAAGCAATAAGGTGCTTTCGACCTCATCGGCTATAACATATGCACCGGGAGATACCTATATTTTAGAGGTTGAGGTTATTGGTAATACGCTTAATGCAACAGCATACAACACAAAATCCCCCGAAACCACTGTTACACTAATCAATGTAAATCTAAAGCCGGACAGTGCTTTAGAATACGAGGACGCAGGAAGAATAGGTATATATTCAATGCCGGCAAAAGGCAGGGTTACGTTTAATAATCTTAAAATAACCCCCTACCATTCCCCCGCTAATATAACCTGTGATTACGGCAATCTCAATATGCTTTCCGCCTACGATAAATACGAGCCCAACAGCACTAATGTTTTTTCAGATGATAAGGGAGTAATCACTATTCCAAACGGTGTTTCGAAGCTTCTTATCAATGATGAAAAAGCACAGAATATATCTAACTTTGAAGCAAAGGCAAAAATCAAGATAACCAATTCTTCAGGAAGCATACAAACAGGTATTGCTTTCAGGGTAAGTGATGTTACAACCGCTTCTCCCGGACTTACAGGTTATGTTCTCGCTTTACAAAAAACCACATCTCATCCGGCTAACAAAATTGTTATAAACTTCACAAAGTACGGAACAAACTCCAGCGGTGCAGCAAACAAAAACTTAGGAAATCAATCCTATTCGGATACAAATCTTCTTTCCGATATTACCGATAAAACTAAAGCTTGCGGTTTGGAATTTTATCTTGAACTTAAAGTCACAGGTAATAAAATGACTGCAACTGTGACCCGTGTTGACAATCCTGAACTTTCTTCCACCTACAATTGGGTAATAGATGACGAGGATTACGGAATGAATAAAAATTATCCGGTATATTATGAAAGCGGAAGAATTGGCACATTTTCAAACGGTGTAGCAAAGATTTCCGAAGTACAGATAAATAATATTAAGCCGAGCGAATATGCGGTAGAAATCCCATATTCACCAAACGGAAACGTTGCATCAAGCGTAACCAAAACGGTAGCAGGAAGCAGAGTTGAGCTTACCTTACTTGCTGATGACGGATATTATGTAGACATTAACAAGCTTAAATACTTAACGGCTGATAAACAGTCAGTAACCCTTAATAGGCAAAATAACTATTGGGATAAAGCATTTGTGTTTACATTTACTCAACCGCAAGTCACAGTTAAAATCGAAAGCGTATTTTCACCGATTTTAAACGGCGACTGCAACGGTGACTACAAAACCAATGTTAAAGACCTTGTCCGTATCAAGCGACAGACATCAGGTACTACAAATGAAATTTCACTTTCAAATGCAGATACAAACGAAGATAAGTTGATTGATGCCAACGATGTTTTAAACATCCGAACAATATTACTTAATAAGTAATAACTCAAAAAAATCCCGCAACGAAATCTAATTTCGATTTCGTTGCGGGATTTTTAATTTTTAAGCATTAACATCAAAAACACTTGTTAAAAGCATTTTGCGAAGTAATGTAAGGTCCACCGCGGTAAGCTCACCGTCAAAGTTAATATCACTTTCACGGGTTTCCTTGGTTACGCCTGCCATAATCTTTTTAAGACGAACTATATCCTTAACATTTATCTTACCGTCAAGGTTTACATCATAAATAAGACCGTCACTCGGCATATTTTCATCAGTAATAAAGGAAACTGCGGTTGAGTTATTACCGAGCATATATTCGCCCTTAACTCCGAGTATCAAATCAATCGTTTCCTCTTCCCTGATTACATCAGGATTTACCGCAATAAGGAAATGCTCCATTTCGCCCTTTGCAAGTACCTTGGTTGTAAGAGTACGTAACTCTTCGTTTCCTGCAATAACCTTAATATCGGTTGATGCAGGCACAAGTCCCAAATTGTAAACACTTGCCGCAATATACGGACGACCGTTAAGCCAAACCTGTTTTGCAGAAACCGCTAAATCGCTGTACCAAAGTTCCAAAGCATAGCTATCATTACCTACTGTTATTACAGGTTCTTTACTTGAAACCTCACCTGTAAGATAGGTGAATCTTAATTCACCCTCTGCACCTGAAAGCAGACCGTCCGCCAAAAGAATACCGTTTTTATCATAGAAACCGTCAACACGCACTATTGAACCGACACCCGAAAGAGAAAGCTCAATTTCATCAGCTTTTAGCACGTATCTTCCATTATTCTTTATGGGAACAGTAACTGTAATTTCGCTGTTTGGAGCTATTGTTTCATAAACAACCTCTGCTTTTTCGGTTGTGTAGCCGCTCGGGTATTCAACGGTACGGGTTTCAAATATACTGTAGGTTACAAGGTCTGCCTCATTTTCAAGGTCTTCACCATTGTTTGAAGAACCGTTACCTGAAGTTTGCTCATCAGAAATTCTTGTAACAAGAGTTGAAAGCAGTAACTCACCGTTTACAGATACTGCATCAAAAGCAGTAACATAATTTCCAACACCGTAATCGGTAATCTGTACAGGATAGCCCCAAACACCGTTATCGCAGAATATCGCAAACAAATTAGAGCCGTTTTCGCCATTTTCCGAATTATACGTCATATTATCGGAATAAACAATACCCACAAGACCACCGTTTTCATCGGTTAAAACCTTATAATCATCAGGTAAGCCTGCTATGGCGTTTTCAAACACACTGTAGCCTGTTTCAAGGTCATAAAGATTGTTTTCAACATAATATACCAATCTTCCGCCCACAACCGAGACATCATAATATGCATTTTCCTCGGCAGTTTTAGAAAGTTGATTACCGTAAGAGTCAATCAAAACAACCTTTTTATCGCTGTAACCCTCAACAGCTTCGCCGTTTTCCATCATTGTCATCAAATCGTTGTTCACATCGATGATATAGGCGATTTTGCTGTTATTTACCGAAATATCGGTAATGGATTGCAGATTGTTCTTTACAGTTTTTGTTACCCAACTACCGTTTACATATCTACTGCAAACGATTGAAATATTATTGTTGTTAGTTGTTCCGTTAATGGAATTTTCATCATTCTGAAGCCATACAACAGCAGGAGCGCCGTCTACCATACCCATTGTGAGGGATGTATCATAACAGCCGTTTTGATTTACAAAACCTATACCCTCAAATTTGCCGCTTGCATTATTCCATACAGCAGTCTTGACATCTAACGAGGAAACATAACCTGTTATATCTTCGCTATCTTCAGCGGTAAGGCGTTTTCTCATTTGAGTGTAAGCAAGATAAATCTTACCGTCAGCCTTATAAAGCTCAAACATACCGTCTGCAAAGCCGTTACCGTTTGTATCGCGGATATCATCAATAATCTGCGGTTCGGTGTAGGTTGCAGTCTTGGTGTTGTAAATGCTGTATACAAGCTTCTGATAGTTATAGTTATCATATCCGTTTACGGATGAAACATTATCAGCATAAACCACTAAAACATTATCAGTATCAAGAGTTATAAGCTGTGGTACAATTCCGCTGTAATCACCTGCTTGAGAGCTGTCAGCAATTACATAGTTGCTCTGGTCATAAAGCTGTGCGGTAGAGCCTGAAAGCCACTGCTGTACAGAAGCCTGCTTTGTAGCATTAAGCCACCAACCGCCGTTATTTTCATCGTAGATAATCCATTCATTATTCCACTTGAGCAACTCAAACAACGACCATTTCTTTTCAAACTTCAAGAACAGACCGTTATATTTAACATAAGCACCTACATCACCTTTAAGCGTCCACTTTTTAAGATTGAACGTAGGAAGAACATTCCACTTCATTTGACTTGTTACGCTACCGTAAACACCGGCAGATACAAGCTTACAACCAACACCTGCATAGGCGTTAAACTCACCCTCCATATTAAAGTCAAGATCGGGTGAATAAAGCTTGTTTTCATCAAAATCATAGGAAAGCTCAAAGGTAGCCTCTGCGCTTAATTCAAGCTTATACTCAAGTCTAACCGGAATTACCCAGATTGTACGGGTTATACCATCAGAATAGGTATATTTAGCCTCGCCGTGAATTTCCGATTTAAGGTCAAAATCGGGCTTACCGTTTTCATCAATACCCTTATACTTAATTTCTATATAACCGCCTGCTGTAAGACCTATCTTATCAACATTATCGCTTTCCCATAAACGGCGGGTTTTGTCCCTTGTGAATATCTGACCCCAATGGCGATCGTAATTCGACTCAAAGAACTGATTTTTGAGATTTATATCTTCGTTTCCGAAATCTCCGATAAGAATACGGAAATAGTCAGGACCTACGGCAATATTAACCTTTAAATCGTTTATCTTATCAAGCTTAATTTTAGCTCCGCCGATAACAGGTATGCTCTTATCAATCGTAAGATTGATTTCGTTTGACGCCCAGGAAAGGTCAAGCGCTCTTATTTCAAGCTCTAATATTTGAATATTAAGATTTTCTTTAATAACAGATTTTGTGCCGTCAGCACCTGTAAACGTAACCTCGGCAAAAATATCTGTTTCGGTTTTAAGATTTTTGGTTGCAACGCTAAATTCAAGCGCTCTGTAAGTATCTTCGCTGAACTTTAACGCATCACCGCTATAATCAAATAAAACTTTATCTCCCTGCAACAAACGATAATCTACTATCGAGCTTCCCTTATCCGCGGTACAAGCAACCTTGATTTTAATCTTTTCAACGATTTTAGTATTGATTTTTGCAACCTCGCTGTTTATATCAACAGCATAGGTAGCACCCTGTATCAAGGTATAGTTAATATCAGCCATACCGCCTGCCCAAAGGTCATTATCAATAACATCCTCTTGAGGCTTGCACTGATATGTAACACTTGAACCCGAAACGGTAGGAACAGAGCTTAAAGTAATATAGGTTATTCGGGTTTCTTCATCAAGATAAAACTCTGTATTTTCATAGGGGAAGAAATCGCCGTTTCTATCCTTAACATAAAGCTTATACGGCTTTTCAAATCCGATTTCAAAGCCTACATTATAGGTTTTATCGTATGTATCGGTAAATACTCGAACACCGTCTACGGTATCAGCGGCATCAAGATTGCCGTTTGGGTCAACCATTGCAACATAAACATCGTCAAGCGGTAAACCGTTCTGATCCATTACCGCAATTGTGTAATAACGCGGTGTCTGACCGTTTTGCAGGAACGGTGGTACATACTCACTTAAAGTATACTTACCCTCAAAATTCTTCCAGCCTAAATTTGTTCCGTTATTATTGTAATAACCGTTAGAATAGTAAATAACGGTAGAGTTATTACCTGTTTTAAGCGGGTCTTGACCGTAGCTTAACGGAATATAACAATCTTTAAAGTAAATTCCTTTAAGATTAGGACTTAAATCAAACGGATTTGAACCAAGTCTTGAAAGGCGTGATGTGAACGAAACAAAGGTAAGGTATTTAGAAGCGTAGAAAGCATTATCCCAAACCTCTGAAACAGTCTCGGGTACTTTATATGAATTTACGTTTCTTCCTGCAGGATAACGAATAAGCTCGGTGACATCATCGTTGAACAATACACCGTCAATATCGGTATAATATACGTTATTTTCATCAACGATAATTTCTTCAAGGTCATTACAAGCGGAGAACACACTTGTTTCACCATCTGTATTTGCATAGCCTATTGATTTAACTCCCGAACCTACGGTAAGTGAGATAAGTTTGCTGTTTGCAAAGGCGTAATCGCCTATTTCGCCTATTCCTACAAGGTCAATATTTGCATTATAAAGCTTTTCGGATTTATAGAAAGCGTGATGTTCGATAACCGATACGCTTACAGCTTCGCCCTTATCATTAACAGTAGGAATTGTAAAACTACCGTTTCCGTCACCGTTATTAAGAATAGGATAATGCAAAAGCTTTAAAGTACCGTTTTCAAGTTTTTCATATAAAACGCTGTCTATACTTAAATATCTCTTATTATCCGGATGAACGGAATATGCTTCAAACTTGGTTGGATAGTTACTGTTTTCGGCAGAGCCAAAGGCATTTTCGCCTATGTACTTTATCCCCCTACCTATTGTAACTGTAGCTGTTCTGTCTCCGATAGACAAGAATGCTCTATCACCTATTGCGGTAATAAATGCGCTGTCAAGATTTATATCTTTAAGCTTAATACAGTTAGCAAATGCCTCTGTACCGATAATCTGTTGATAGTAAATTATACCGGCATCAATAAGTTCTTGAACACCTAAATTATAATCTGCATTTTCATCGGTTTCGGCAAATTTAACCGTTTCAAGAAGTGATGCGTTAAGGAATGCATAGTCACCTATGGCGCGTACATAATCAAGCTCTACCGATTTTATTTCGCTGTAAGCAAAAGCATAAGGCGCTATTCTTACAACGGTTTCGGGAAGTTTATAAGTTTCATCAAACCCCTTACATGCAGGTGCATCAATTACACAGATTTCAACCGTTTTATCAAGTTTTGGAATATACTGCGTTGCAAAAAGTACACCGTCAATCGACTTGAAGTTTTGGTTGCCATCCTCTACCTCATACTCAGCAAGCTTATACTGATTTACAAGCTTTCCGCTTTTTGAAAGACCGAAAATAGGCTTGGGCGGATTGCTTTCGCTGTTATATTCATTTATAGAAGCAAGACTTTTACCGATAGTAATTTTTGTAAGTCCCGAACAGCCTGTTAATATACCGTCACCAACCTCTGTTACAAGGCTTCCTAAATGAATACTTGTAATACCTATGCAGTTTGCAAATGCACCGTCTACAATCATTGTAACAGCACTTATTGCTCTACCATCATATACATATGACGGTATTTTTACATCACCCGAAATATTTTTATTTTCACATTTTTCAACCCTGCAATTACGCAATATCTCGGTCTGGTGGAGATTATCATAGGTTATATTACCTACACCGTACTTAATACCGCTTGTATCTTTCGAGGAATCAAGCAAGGATATTTCCTGTTCATTAACAGTACCGTTTTGCTCACCAAACTTATTTTCGCAAACGGTATATGTATTACCGTTTACATTTACGGCAAGGCTTAAATCAACAGTTCCGTTATTTATGCCTGCAAAACTGCCGCTTATTTCGGTATTTAACGGTGATACCACATCAATATTAAAGCCGTTAAGCGCTACCGAACAGCGTGTTACGGTAGATCCGGCATCAATAACACCGAACATACCACCGGCAACCAAATCTGCTTTTGAATTGTATGCTTTGGATGTTTCGGGAATTTCTACAGGAGCTAATTCAAAATCACTTTCAGTTATATAATAAGGTACACTTGCATCTAATAAAGTTTCGGTATACCACTTTCCATCACTTGCTATAAAGGGATAATAATTACCTGCTTTAGTGTTTATAGGATGATTATCTGCCCAAACAACAGAATCCAAAACTGAAATATTATCATTATTATCAATAAATTTAGTTACTGCACTACTTCCCTGTCCGGAAACAGTGAATTCTGTTCCATCGATCCAATTAGCAGTAAGTTTATCAGTACCCGTCTTACAATAAAGCTCGCCGCCAAGCCATATTTTATTTAAAAAATCGCTGTGGCTGGTTATCTCATTTAATATT
>JAZSKL010000145.1:0-6888 GCA_045534855.1 Acutalibacteraceae bacterium | reverse complement strand
GATGCTTGGTGAAAAAGACCTTAAAAAGAACACTGCTGTTTTAGAGGAAAAAATTCAAAAATACGGTTTTACTTTGAGCCGTACTGCCGCCGATATTAAAAACGGTTTTATACTAAAATCGGGAGATATCGAAATCAATGCCTGCTTTGATGCGCTCTTCCGCGAAAAGCAGAGTGAATTGGTTGACGCGGTTAACCAGATACTTTTTAAAAACTAATGAAAGGGTGAGACCATGCCGATAAAATCTTATGGTTTTGCCATAGGTAATCTGAGGGCAAAGGAAAACTCGCTTCTGAAAAAGAGCGACCTTTTAACCTTTACGGGCGCAGAAGATACCGAACAGCTTTCAGGTTATCTGCGGGATAAGGGCTTTTCCGACCGCACCTCCAACGATGATGTGCCGCAGCTTCTTAAAAATTCGGCAAGCAATCTTTGGGATTATCTTAACGAAATCTCGCCCGATGAAGGGATTTTCCGTCCGTTTTTGTTGGAAAACGATTTTCATAACCTTAAAGCCGCAATTAAGGCTACCGTTAAAAACACCGAACCCGACAATTATTTTTTGCTCCCCGCTACGGTTGATACAAAGCTTTTAAAGACTTCTGCTTTAGAAAGAAATTTCGAGAATTTACCCGAATTTATGCGTAATCCGGCTGAAAGAGCCATGGAAATACTTCTTTCAAACGGTGACTCCCAGCTTTGCGATGCAGTTATTGATAAAGCTTGTATGAACGAACAGCTTGCGCTTGTAGGAGCGAAAGATTATTCCTGCAAATTGAGCATGGAAATAATAACAAAAACGGTTATGTTTAAAAACATCAAGGCGGCGTTAAGATGCGCAAAAGCCCAAAAAAGCGGCGCATTTATAGATGAAACTCTCGCCGACACAAAGCACCCCTCAAAATCAGCACTTAAAACTGCGGCACTAAACGGTGAGGATGCAGTTTTAGAGCTTATGGCGAAATGCGGTAAAGAGCTTGCGGATGCTGCCGAAAGCTATAAAAAATCCCCTGCCGAATTTGAACGCTTTTGCGATGATGCCGTTATGGAAACGGCAAGAAAAGCCAAACGTATTACATTCGGTTTTGAACCGATTATAGGATATTATATGGCGCGTAAAACCGAAATTCAAAATGTACGCATTATTTACAGCGGCATAAAAACCGGTCAGAGGGAAGAAAAAATAACGGAAAGGTTGCGTGCGCTTTATGGTTAAAATCGCAGTTCTTGGCGACACCGAAAGCATAAAGGGCTTTGCCGCGGTAGGGCTTGATATTTTTCCGTGTGATAATGACAGTGATGCACAATCTGTCTTTAAACGTGCTGTTGATGCAGGCTATGGTATTATTTATATTACCGAGCATTTAGCAGGTCTGCTTACAAAAGAAATAGAAAAAACCGATGAACGGCTTTCACCATCAGTAGTACCGATTCCAGGTGCTACAGGCAATAACGGAATAGGTATATCCCGTCTCAAAGCCGCAGTTGAAAAAGCAGTCGGTTCAGACATTATATTCAATAAGTAGGAGTAACAATATGACAAACGGAACAATTACAAAGGTTGCCGGCCCTCTTGTTATTGCAGAGGGTATGCGTGACGCCAATATGTACGATGTTGTCCGTGTAAGCTCTCAACACCTGATTGGCGAGATTATAGAAATGCACGAGGACCGTGCTTCTATTCAGGTTTACGAGGAGACAGCAGGATTGGGACCCGGTGAAACGGTCACATCAACAGGTAAACCATTAAGCGTTGAGTTAGGTCCCGGACTTATAGGCTCAATTTTTGACGGTATTCAGCGTCCGCTTGCTGAAATTATGAAGGTTAGCGGCACAAATTTGCAGCGCGGTGTTGAAGTGCCTGCGCTTAACCGTACAAAAAAGTGGCATTTTGTACCCAAAGCCTCGGCAGGTGATGAGGTTTCAAGCGGTGATTGCATCGGTATAGTAAACGAAACCGATATAGTTGCACATAAAATTATGGTTCCAAACGGTATTTCCGGTAAACTTACTGCTGTTGCAGAGGGCGATTATACCGTAGAGGAAACAGTTTACAAAATAGAAACCGCAAAGAGCGAGCAGGAGTTTACCCTTATGCAATCATGGCCTGTTCGTGTCGGCAGACCATATAAGCACAAGCTTTCTCCTGATATTCCGCTCGTAACGGGACAGCGCGTTGTTGATACGCTTTTCCCGATTGCAAAGGGCGGTGTTGCCGCAGTTCCCGGTCCTTTCGGTTCGGGTAAAACGGTTGTTCAGCATCAGCTTGCAAAATGGGCTGCGGCTGATATCATTGTTTACATCGGATGCGGTGAACGCGGAAACGAAATGACCGATGTTCTTAACGAATTCCCCGAGCTTAAAGACCCAAGAACCGGTAATTCTCTTATGGAACGTACCGTTCTTATCGCTAATACCTCGGATATGCCTGTTGCCGCACGTGAAGCTTCTATTTACACCGGTATTACCATCGCCGAATATTTCCGCGATATGGGTTACACCGTTGCTCTTATGGCTGACTCCACCTCCCGTTGGGCTGAGGCTTTGCGTGAAATGTCGGGTCGTCTTGAGGAAATGCCCGGTGAAGAGGGTTATCCTGCATATTTAGGCTCTCGTCTCGCGCAGTTCTATGAAAGAGCCGGACGTGTAATAGTAAACGGCAAAGAGGATATAGAGGGTGCTCTTTCGGTAATCGGTGCAGTTTCGCCTCCCGGCGGTGATATTTCCGAGCCTGTATCCCAAGCTACGCTCCGTATTGTAAAGGTTTTCTGGGGTCTTGACTCCTCCCTTGCTTACAAGCGCCACTTCCCTGCTATTAACTGGCTTACAAGCTATTCGCTCTACGCTGATTCGCTTTCAAAATGGTTTACCGATAACGTTAATTCCGAGTGGTACGAGCTTCGCGGAAGACTTATGGCAATTTTGCAGGAAGAAGCCGAGCTTGAGGAAATTGTTAAGCTTGTAGGTATGGATGCGCTCTCCGCTAACGACCGCCTAAAATTAGAAGCGGCACGTTCGATACGTGAAGACTATCTGCACCAGAATGCTTTCCATGATGTTGACACATATACTTCACTTAACAAACAGCATTGTATGATGAAAGCAATTCTTGCTTTTTATGATAATTCGCTTGAAGCGCTTCAAAAGGGTGCTTCGATTGACAACATTGTTTCTATGCCCTCCCGCGAGAGAATAGGCAGACTTAAATATGTTGCCGAAGATAACGTAACACAAGAATTTGAAGATATACTGCACGCACTTGACAGTGACCTTGGTGAAGCTGTTAAGGCGCAGGATGAGTAAGGAGGGAGTTAATTATGCCAAAGGAATACAGAACCATACGCGAGGTTGCAGGACCTCTTATGATGGTAAGTGATGTTGAAAACGTAAAGTATGACGAGCTTGGTGAAATTGAACTTCCTAACGGTGAGACAAGGCGTTGCAAGGTGCTTGAAATAAACGGCTCAAATGCTCTTGTTCAGCTTTTTGAAAACTCGGCAGGTATTAACCTTGCAGGTTCAAAGGTTCGTTTTTTAGGCCGCGGAATGGAATTGCCGGTTTCCCCCGATATGCTTTCACGCGTATTTGACGGTCTCGGTCGTCCGATAGATAACGGTCCGGAGCTTATTCCCGAAAAGCGCCTTGATATTAACGGCAGACCTATGAACCCTGCCGCAAGAAACTATCCTCAGGAGTTTATTCAGACGGGTGTTTCTGCTATTGACGGTCTTAATACCTTGGTTAGAGGACAAAAGCTTCCAATATTCTCGGCTTCTGGCTTGCCGCACGCTAATCTTGCGGCACAGATTGCCCGTCAGGCTACAGTTCTTGGTGACAACGAGCAGTTTGCCGTTGTTTTTGCCGCAATGGGTATTACCTTTGAGGAATCCAACTACTTTATAGATTCTTTCCGAGCAACCGGTGCTCTTGACAGAACTGTTATGTTTGTTAACCTTGCAAACGACCCTGCTGTTGAGCGTATCGCAACACCGCGTATGGCGCTTACCGCCGCAGAATATCTGGCATTTGACCTTGGAATGCAGGTTCTTGTTATTATGACCGACATTACAAACTACGCCGATGCTTTGCGTGAGGTTTCTGCCGCACGTAAGGAAGTTCCCGGAAGACGCGGTTATCCCGGTTATATGTATACCGACCTTGCAACACTCTATGAGCGCGCAGGTCGTCTTAAAGGAAAAGACGGTTCTATAACCCTTATTCCTATTCTTACTATGCCGGAAGACGATAAAACCCACCCGATTCCTGACCTTACGGGTTATATTACCGAGGGACAGATAATTTTAAGCCGTGAGCTTTTCAGAAAGGGCGTTATGCCGCCTATTGACGTTCTCCCTTCCCTCTCCCGTCTTAAAGATAAGGGTATAGGAAAAGGCAGAACACGCGAGGACCACGCTGCAACAATGAACCAGCTATTTGCGGCTTATGCGCGCGGTAAGGATGCAAAAGAGCTTATGGTAATTTTGGGCGAAGCCGCTCTTACCGCTATTGATAAGCTTTATGCCGAGTTTGCTGACAGATTTGAAAAGGAATACGTTTCACAGGGCTTTGAGACTAACCGTACCATTGAGGAAACCCTCAATCTCGGTTGGAAACTGCTTTCAATACTGCCGAGAAGTGAGCTCAAGCGAATTGATGACCGTCTGCTTGACGAATACTACGGCAAATAGGAGGTAGTCAGGTGGCTGTACTGAATGTAAACCCCACCCGTATGGAGCTTACAAGGCTGAAAAAACAGCTCGTAACCGCCGTAAGAGGTCACAAGCTGTTAAAGGACAAACGCGATGAGCTGATGCGACAATTTCTTGATACCATACGCGAAACCAAGCTTTTGCGCGAGGAATTTGAGGAAAAAATAGCAGATGTAAATGCAGGCTTTGTGCTTTCCGCGGGTCTTATGTCGGAGCAATCGCTTGATACCGCACTTCTGTGCCCAAAACAAGAGGTAACACTTGAAGCTAAAACCAAAAATATTATGAGCGTTGACATTCCGGTTTACGATGTTAAAACCAGAACAAGCGATAAATCTGATATTTTCTCCTACGGTTTTGCCTCAACCTCTTTCGAATTAGATGATGCGGTTTCGGGTCTTGCAGAGCTTTTGCCGCTTATGCTTCGCCTTGCCGAAAAGGAAAAGGCTGTAAAGCTTATGGCAAGCGAAATTGAAAAAACGAGACGCCGCGTTAACGCACTTGAACACGTGCTTATTCCGCGTTACCGCGAAACAATTCATTTTATCGCGGGCAAGCTTGAGGAAAATGACCGCTCAAGCAGAGCAAGACTTATGAAGGTTAAGGATATGATTGCAACCCAACAAATCGAATACAAAAAAGCCCATCCGGAGGCTATGTAAGAAAGCAAAAACGGAAGAAGCAGTCGAGCTTCTTCCGTTTTGATTTTCAGTCCACATTTACACCCTTTTTCAAGAGCTTGATATTAACAAAATAATTTACAATTATTATAGCTGTATACACAATGGCACTCAAATAAATAATATCCTTCACCAAATCTATGCTTATAACGCTTAAATCTGCCGAAAAAAGCAAATCCTTAAAGCTTTTATTGAATAATGATGCAATAGCAATTAAAGCAAGCGTCACTCCCTGACTTATCATATAGGTAATAAATCCGAAAAGCACCGAAAAGCCTATTTTTTTATCATTTGCTCTATGCCCTGCTATAATTCCGGTAAGACCGCATTGCAAGCCGTTTAAAAGCTCCAAAAACAAAACTAAAACAAGACCTATTGCAAGAAATGTAAATTCATCGCCGAAACTTAATGACAATGTATTAAACAAGTTTTTTATTGTATCAATACCATAGCATATAATCAAGATAACAGCCACAACAGCAACACTTACGAGCATTGTAATTATTGATGTGAAAAACTTCGACATATATAGTGTTTTCTTTTCAACCGGCAGAGTATGCGTAAGGTAAGATTCATCACCGTATATACCCTGTTTAAATCGCACCCATACGCGCATAAGATTATTTATCACTATACTGAACATCATTGAAATAGCCGCACCACGGAATATTTCACCGAAAATTGTGAGAACAAGCGAATTTTCAAAGCTCAAAAACGCTTTTGCAATAGCCGCGAAAACTAACCCCAATGCATAAAATATCAAAAGAAATTTAAAAATACCTTTTAAATCGTATTTTAACAATTTTTTTAACATCTGAACATCCTCCTGAAAATCTCATCTATTGAACCGTTTTCACGCTGGCGCAGTTCATCGCAATCTGCCGTAAGCCTTATTTCGCCGTTATCTATAAAAATTACCTCATCCAAAATTCTTTCAATATCACTTATAAGGTGGGTTGAAATAATAACGCTTGCACCCTCATTGAAATTGGAAAGAATGGTATCGAGTATATAATCTCTTGTTGCAGGGTCTACTCCGCCCAATGGCTCATCAAGTATATAAAGCTCGGCTTTACGGCTCATAACTAATACAAGCTGTACCTTTTCCTGCATACCTTTACTCATTTTGGAAAGCTTTTGTGTTACATCTAAATTCAAATCTTTAAGAAGCCTTTTAGCTGTTTCACTTTCAAAATTATCATAAAAGTCTGCAAAATAAGCAATAACCTGCTCAACAGTCATAGATTTATCAAGATATGTGCGTTCAGGCAGATATGATATAATCTTTTTACTTTCAACACCAACCTTTTTACCGTTTACAAGCACTTCACCCGAGGTTGGAACAAGCAGGTCGTTTATCAGCTTGATAAGGGTTGATTTTCCCGTTCCGTTTTTGCCTAAAAGCCCGATTATTTTACCTCT
Source organism: Acutalibacteraceae bacterium (assembly GCA_045534855.1). Taxonomy (GTDB): domain Bacteria; phylum Bacillota; class Clostridia; order Oscillospirales; family Acutalibacteraceae; genus UBA737. The sequence goes on along the minus strand of JAZSKL010000145.1, from coordinate 77 downwards.
TGGCAGCTTTAAATTTATATTCTTTAAAATTTCTTTATCCCCAAAACTCTTATTAAGATTTAAACATTCTAACAATT
>JAZSKL010000186.1:0-5767 GCA_045534855.1 Acutalibacteraceae bacterium | reverse complement strand
CGTATCGGCACATCTTGCATGAGGAGCTTTTGTTTGGGGCTTTGTTTTTATGCTCCCTGCAATAGTAGTTTCGGTTCTTATTGATCCAAAGTTTTATGAAGCTTGTAAAATACCTATTCCTGAATTTATAGGAAATCTTTGGGTTTTAGAGGTGTTTTTTGGTGTTGCAGGCTTTGTGTGTTGGTTCTTTATGATGCTTCGTTGCTATTTAGCACCTTTTTTACTGGTAACATGTGAGGAAATGAATGCCAATGAGATTATGAGTATGTCCTACAGACTTTCCAAACGTACAATGTTTGATTTTGTGTGCCTTATTTTCAGTATGATAGTATGGGTACTTGTTTCACTTGTGGGAATACCGATTGTTTTTACATTGCCGTATTTTCTTATGACATATACGGTGCATTGCTGTTATGCGGTGGCGCAGTATAACAGAACGGTTAATGAAATGAATTCTAAAAATTATACTGTGGGTATTTAAGGGGGCTTAATAAGTGAAAAAGAAACTACTCTCTTTTGTGTATATTCTTTGTGCATTAGTTGTTATTATAAATACCTTTTTTACCGTACGCGACAGTCTTTATTTCACTATGGATGATTTGCCCGAAGGAAAGGAAATATATTCCGTTGCATCACCATCGGGTAATAAGATTTTAACCGTTTACAGCATTGAAAACTCTATCGGTACAGCAGTAAGGGCTTCTGTCAAAAGCGGAAAAAACACCCGCAATCTTTATTGGCAGACAGGGCTTTGCGAGGTTGATTCGGGCTGGTTGGATGAAAACACCGTTGTTATAAACGATGTTGAAATAAATGTTAAAAAAGGCAGTTACGATTGCCGAAGAGGTTACTCCATTTTGAGTGAAGGTGCGCTTGAGGGCAAGGATGTTGAGGAAGCGCCCATAAAGAAAAGCTATGAATAAAAACGAAATATATAATACTCAAATAACCGCTATGTCGGCAGAGGGAAGCGGAATTGCCCGTGTTGACGGTATGGCGGTTTTTGTTCCGCAAACGGCTGTTGGTGATATTGTTGATGTAAGGATAGTAAAGGTTAAAAGCCGTTACGCTTACGGTATAATAGAAAACCTTGTAGCTCCTGCCGAAAGCAGAATAGTACCCGATTGTCCTGTTTTTAAGCAGTGCGGCGGATGCGTTTACCGTCATATTGATTATAAAGCTGAATGTGAAATAAAATGGCAACGTGTAGCTGATGCGGTAAACCGTATCGGCGGTATAGATTTGCAACCGCAGCCTATTATTAGCGCTGAAAGTACATTTCGTTACCGTAATAAAGCGCAGTATCCTGTTATGCAAAGCGGGGAAGTGGGCTTTTATGCAACCCACTCTCACCGCATCATTGCTTGTGAGGACTGTGTTTTACAGCCTGAAGAATTTGCAAAGGCGGCAAAGGCTTTTAAGGATTGGATAAATGAAAATAATGTAAGCGTTTATGATGAAAAGAGCGGTAGGGGACTTGTACGTCATTTTTATTTGCGCCGAGCAGAGGAAAGCGGCGAAATAATGGCGGTTGTTGTTATAAACGGCAAACAAATCCCAAATCCGCAAAGCCTTGTTGAAAGGCTTAGTAATGCCTTATCGGATAATTTGAAAAGTGTTCAGTTAAATATAAATACTGCTGATACCAACGTTATTTTAGGTGACAAATGTATAACGATTTACGGCAGGGATTATATTGTTGATACATTATGCGGCGTAAAGGTGCGTTTGTCGGCGCTGTCTTTTTATCAGGTGAACCGCATTATGGCGCAAAAGCTTTACAAAAAAGCCGCAGAGTATGCAGATGCTAAAAATGCCGATATACTTGACCTTTACTGCGGTGCAGGAACGATAGGTCTTTCAATGGCAAAATCGGTTAAAAGCGTTATAGGTGTAGAAATAGTACCCGAGGCTGTAAAGGATGCAGTATTAAACGCAAAAGAAAACAGTATAGAAAATGCCGAGTTTATTTGTGCTGATGCCGCAACTGCCGCAAAAGAACTTGCAAAACGCGAAATTAAACCAAAGGTTGTAATTGTTGACCCGCCTCGAAAGGGATGTGACGAAGCCTTGCTTCAAACGGTCGCAAACAGCTTTTCGCCCGAACGTATAGTTTATGTATCCTGTGACCCGTCAACCCTTGCACGCGATGCGGCAAGACTTGAAACAATGGGCTATAATCTTGTTGAGTATACACCTGTTGACCTGTTCCCGAGAACTTCTCACGTAGAGTGTGTTGCGTGTTTTGCGCAACACAATGAATTGCACAAGTGCATGAATTGATTGCGTTGCGATCATAAATTGGCTTTGCCATGAATAGCCCTGCGGGCATTAGTAGGTCAGTGCAATTCAAATTATGGAGCGTAGCGAGAAATCATGATGCTATAGCATCAATTCATGACGGCAAAGCCGTCAAAATATCTAAAAGTGAGGAATTGAGATGAAAGAAAATCTTCTTATCGATTTATCAAAGCAATTTGCGGTAGATATTGTTAATCTTTGTACTGACATTAAGGAAAAACGTAAAGGTAATGTGCTGTTGAATCAAATATTACGAAGTGGTACAAGTATTGGCGCAAATATTCATGAAGCTAATTATGCGGCAAGCAGAGCAGACTTTTCCAATAAATTTCAAATAGCACTTAAAGAGTGTTATGAAACCGATTATTGGCTTGGTTTATTTAAAGATACATATATTATAACGGAAGAGGAATATAAGGATATGTTTGCTAAATGTAGTAAGTTGCGTAAATTGCTTATTGCATCAATTACCACCGTTAAAAATAAAATGAATTCAGACTAAAGATTATTATATAATTTAAAATAAAACGGAGTGTTTAAGCTATGGATATTATTTCACTTGATTATAGTAATCTCCGTTTTAAAGTTGTCGATAGGATTAAAAGATATCTTGCGCTTTCTGATAATAACCGAATTACCGTAGGGCTTTACTGCAAAGGTGATTTTTATATTTTTGGCAATTTGCAAGAAGAAAGTAATTTGCGGTATGATATAGGCTCGGTTTCGAAGACGGTAACAGCGCATTTGATTTTGAAGCTTTACGGTGAGGGAAAGCTTGATATAAATAATACACCGGATGTGTATTTACCGCTAAAAAAAGGCAAATATCCAACTCTTTATCAGCTTTTAACCCACACCGCGGGTTATCATCATTTGACCCCTTTGGAATTGACGCTTCCAAAGCTTATAGCTTACGGTTATGCACGCAAAAATCCTTATGAAGACTGTACGGTTAAAACTGTTATAAAAAGTCTTGAACGCAGGCGTTTTTTTAAGCCTGCGGTTAAGTATGGTTATTCTGATTTTGCGTATGCAATTCTTGCCGCGGTAGCCGAAGCTGTTGCGAAAAAGCCATTTTCAGAGCTTTTTGAGGAGTTTATTCAAAAGGATTTAGAGCTTAAAAATACAACCGTTATTGAAAATGCTGATGAACGTACACCGCTTGCCGCAAAGGGTAAAAAGATACTGCCGTTCTGGGTTTGGAAAAAGGATAATCCATATATAGCGGGTGGTGGAACGGTAAGTGATATTGCGGATATTCTTCGCTATATTTCTTTGCAGATAGAAAGTGATAAACCGTATATAGTTTCTGCCCATACCGTTTGTAAAGACTCGGCAATTAAAAACAGCAACCATCTTATGTGCATCGGATGGCATACCTATAAACATTCTAATCAGCTTTGGCATGTAGGCGGAGTAGGCACATTTCGCAGTTCTTTGATTTTAAATAAAAAGCTAAAGCTCGGTGTTGCTGTTTTAGGTAACGCAAAGGGAAAGGCATCTGCCAACTCTCACTATATTGCTAAAATGCTTTATAGCGAGCTTAAAAATAATAAAATCAAGCTTAAAGATAAATAGATAATATGTTTTAATACATAATTTGTAAGAGGAAACCAAAATATGAAATCTGTACAGAATAACGCAAATAAGGCGTCTGTTAAAAGACCTAAAAAGGTTGTCAAAACAGGCAAGGGAAACGGCTGTCCGCATTATAAAAAGTGCGGAGGCTGTCATCTGCAAAATATGACCTATGAAGAACAGCTAAAATATAAGCAGGTGAAATGTATTAAATTGCTTGGAAAATTCTGTAGAGTTAAACAGGTTATCGGAATGGAAAACCCTACCCACTACAGATGTAAGGTGCAGGCGGCGTTTTCCAAGGATAAAACAGGAATAATTTCGGGTGTTTATCAGTCGTCAACCCATAAAATTGTACCGATTGACAGTTGCCTTATTGAGGATGAAAAGGCAGATGAAATTATTGTAACTATAAGAAAGCTTTTAAAATCGTTTAAATTAAAGCCATTCGATGAAAATGCCATGACCGGTTTTTTGCGGCATGTTTTAATCCGCAAGGGCTACTACACAGGGCAAATTATGGTGGTACTTGTAACCGGTACTTCGGCTTTTCCGTCAAAGCGTTCATTTATAAATGCCTTGCTTTCCCGCCATCCCGAGATTACTACAATAGTTCAGAATGTAAATAACAAGTTTACGAGTCTTGTTTTAGGTGAGCAAACCATAACGCTTTACGGCGAGGGGTATATCGAGGATACGATTTTTGACTGCACTTTCCGCATTTCTCCGCGTTCTTTCTATCAGGTGAATCCTGTAATGACAACGGTGCTTTACGGAAAAGCTCTTGAATATATGGAGCTTACAGGAAGTGAAACCGTTATTGATACATACTGCGGAACCGGAACAATAGGTATACTTGCGTCTAAAAAAGCCGATAAGGTTATAGGTGTTGAGCTTAATTCCGATGCTGTACGCGATGCAAAGTTTAACGCCAAGCGTAATGACATAAAAAATATTGAGTTTTATACCGCAGACGCCGGTGATTTTATGGTTGAAATGGCAAATGCGGGAGAAAAGGCGGATGTTGTTATTATGGATCCGCCAAGGGCAGGAAGCGATGAGCGGTTTATGTCCTCGGTTGTTACGCTTTCACCCAAAAGAGTGGTTTATGTTTCTTGCAACCCTGAAACCCTTGCACGCGATTTAAACTATTTTATCCGTAACGGATACAGTGTTAAAAAAATTCAGCCTGTTGATATGTTCCCGCATACGAATCATATTGAAACGGTAGCACTGTTAGTAAAAAAATCAGATGCATAATTGAAAAGCAGTAGAGATTGTGTTCTCTACTGCTTTTTGGCGTTTTGAGGTACGATGTGGGCATCGTACCCTACAAAGTATTGCTGAAATTTAGATATAATGCTTATAATAATTTGAAGTTTATTTTGTTATTTTAAAAATAGCTTCATAATCGACTTTTAGTATTTCTTTTATTAAAATAATTTCATCTGGATATATGTGACGTTGACCAACCTCTATTTTTGCAATGGCGCTTCTTGTTATGTCACAGCCGTTAACCTGAAGCCTTGCGGCTAACTGTTCTTGTGTTATATTGGCTTTTTCGCGTAAATTTCTTATATTCTGACCTATTTGCTTTTCGATAATCTCATTCATATACAGTCATCCTTTGCACCTATTTAAGAACAAACTCCTTGACATTATTATATGATTATGTTAGTATTATATTGCACCTATATAGGTGCAATATTGCAAAGGAGAATAAAAGTTATGTTTCGTCAGAATTGCGGTAATATAACAGAAAACATAGGAAATTATTGCCCTAATTGCGTAGCCGAGGTTTTACAGCAGAGGGATTTGTTTAAATTAAACGGTGCCGATAGTAAAAGATGGTTAAAAATTTTGATTCTGATAGTTGCGGCAGCAATAG
>JAZSKL010000093.1:0-2255 GCA_045534855.1 Acutalibacteraceae bacterium | reverse complement strand
CGGCGTGTAGCCGGTGTTCACGCCGATGGAGTACTTAATAGCATTTCTAAGTTAGATTGCCCAATCAGAGAAAAGGAAAGACTGCTTAATGCGATTATAAAAGATACAAAAGAACAGATCAAAGCCGAACAGAAAAAGTAGTCTAAAAAAAGTGACCGCCTCACATTTTTGTGAGGCGGTCGTCCATTAAAGAGTGATACGATCCTTAAAATATTTCTCCCAAGATTTAAGACTAATTTGTTTTCGTTCACTTTCCCAAAGTCTAATCATATTGGCATCCACGCCAACAAGCCTTGCAAACGGTCTTTTGCCGAGATTAAGGCTTTCTCGGTGCTCTCGTATTAGTTTGCCTTGTCCGACTGCTATAAAGCGGTTGTAACCGTCAAGAATGTCATAAACAGGGATATTATAGAGTTTAGAAAGCTTGTCCGCTACAGTTTTATCAAAGCCGTTATGATTGCCTGTTTGAAGGTTTATGTATGTGCTGCGAGCAATGCCGACAATCTGCGCTACTTCCTTTTGCATAAGACCTAATTTGTGTCGGCAAAATCTCAAGCGGTCGGGGATGTTATCAATATCCTCGTAAGAGTGGTACTGTTTGTTAAACAACTGTGCTTCAAATAGTTTTCTCGGAGCCATAAGTATAAAGCTGAGAACAAACAAAGGAGAGTGTTTTGTTTCGCCGTTTTCGGTGTGCGACATTATATACATATTTTCTGCCGTCTGTTCGGTAATTCTGAAGAGGGGGCTTCTATTGGTAACCAAAAAGTCATTTGTGAGAGGGTTGCATTTTCTATACAGCGTGCGGCGTAGGTTGCAAGACGACTACCCTTTTCTGATTTAAAGGTTGAAACCGCTTTTATAAGTCCTATAGTGCCTATTGATATAAGGTCATCCTGATCGCAACCGCCTGCATAATATTTTTTTACAATATGGGCAACTAACCGAAGATTATGTTCAACAAGTTTATTTCTCGCATCTATATCTCCGCTTTGTGTTTTTTCAAGTAATTCTCTTTCCTTTGTGGCAGACAGCGGTGGCGGAAATGAACCCGCTCCCGTTACGTGAAGTGCTAAATAAAAAATCCCGCTTAAAAGCTCTAAAACTGTATTAAAAAACATATAACCACTCTTTTCTATAGGTTTGTATTATATATGTTTTTTATAGGTTGTCAGTTGCTTGTCAGCGAATAAAAAGTCTTGCAATTTTTTCTTGCAAGACTCTTAAATACTAATATTTAATTTTTAATAATCAACTCGGCATAACGTACTGCTTCCATTGCATCCTTTGCGTATTTATCAGCGCCGATTTTATTGGCATATTCTTGAGTTAAAACCGCGCCTCCTACAACCGTTTTACAAAATGGGGCTTTTTGTTTTAAAAGCCTTACTGTTTCCTCCATCGCAGGTACTGTAGTTGTCATCAAAGCACTTAAACCTGCTATTTGAGCTTTAGTTTCCAAAACCTTTTCCAAAACCTCTTCCGGCGGTACATCCTTACCAAGGTCGTAAACCGTATATCCGTAATTCTGAAGCAAAAGCTTAACAATATTTTTACCTATATCGTGAATATCTCCCTTAACGGTAGTGATAACAACAACGCCCTTATCCCCCGTATTCTCGCCTGCCATAGAAGCTTTTATAACCTCAAAAGCACTCTTTGCGGCTTCGGCACTCATAAGAAGTTGCGGAAGATAAACCGTTTTATTCTCAAAGCCTGTACCCACCGTATTAAGAGCAGGTATTATCTCATTATTTACTACATCAAGCGGATTTTCGGTTAATAACAGCTCCTTTGTTATATCTGCCGCCTTTTCTTTAAAGCCCTTGATTACAGCATACTGAAGCTCGGAAGAATATTCGCCGCTTTGTGATTTATCTACTTCTTTAACCGAAGCTATTGCTGTAAAGGTATCCGCCTTTTCGATATAGTCGGCACAGTTTTCATCCATTCCTTTAAGTGCTTTATAGGTATAATACGACTTCATCATATCGCCAGAATACGGATTCATAATTGCCGCATTAAGTCCGTTTTCAAGAGCTAATGTAAAGAAAGTACCGTTTATTGCATCACGGTTTGGAAGTCCGAATGAAACATTTGAAACACCCAAAGATGTTTTACAGCCTAACTCATTTTTTATACGTTTTAAAGCACCAAGAGTTGCTATTGCAGACTTATTATCGGCGCTTATTGTCATCGCAAGGGTATCAAAAATTATATCCTTTTTAGCTATTCCGTATTGCCTTGCTGTATCA
>JAZSKL010000021.1:0-2527 GCA_045534855.1 Acutalibacteraceae bacterium | reverse complement strand
GCTATAGAGGATGCGGGTCTTACGATTGATGATATTGAGTTTATGGGTATCGGCTCTCCGGGTGCTATTGACCCGATACACGGCGTTGTAACCTATGCAAACAATCTTCCTTTCAGCAACCTTCCTATTTGCCAGATGATGAAAGAGCGCGTTGGTAAAGACTTTTTCGTTGAGAATGATGCAAACTCCGCAGCTTACGGTGAATATATCGCAGGCGCAGGCAGAGGTACTAAAAATTTCGTAGCTGTTACCCTTGGTACAGGTGTAGGCGGCGGCGTTATTATTGATGGTAAAATTTATTCCGGTTCAAACTATGCAGGCGGTGAGCTTGGTCATACAGTTATCAGTATGAATGGTGAAAGATGCTCTTGCGGTCGTTACGGATGCTGGGAGGCTTATGCTTCTGCTACTGCCCTTATAAGACAAACCGCGCAGGCTATGCACCGTTATCCCGATAGCCTTATGTGGAAGCTTTGTGACGGTGATATCAACAATATCAGCGGTATAACAGCATTTAACGCAATGCGTAACAATGACCCGATTGGCAGAATGGTAGTAGACCGTTACTGTGAGTATGTTGCAGTAGGTATATCAAATATTATCAATATATTCCAGCCTGATGTTATTTGTATCGGTGGTGGTATTTCCCGTGAGGGTGATACTCTTATAGATCCTATTAAGGCTTTTGTTGCAGGTGAAAACTATGCACGTAGCGTTAAGCAGAAGGCTGTTATTAAAACTGCTGCTTTGGGTAATGATGCCGGTATTATCGGTGCGGCATATCTTGGCGACCTTTATCGTTAAGGAGTTATAATATGCAGCTTGAAACCTTTTTAAAGGCAGTTGAAAACAAAGGGATTTCGTATAAACTTAATGTTCCTATGAAGCTGCATACCAGCTTTAAAATAGGCGGAAATGCAGATGCTTTTGTAACCGTATCAAGCGAGGAAGAGCTAAAGTTTGTTTTTCTTGCCGCAAAACAAAATGATGTACCGCTGTTTTGCATAGGTAAGGGCTCAAATCTTTTGGTTTCCGATGAGGGAATTGAGGGTGTTGTTGTAAGCCTTGCGGGGATAAACGGTGTTGAGATAAACGGTGAATATGTAAGGTGCGGTGCAGGCGCTTCACTTGCTTCTTTGTGTAATGCCGTAAGGGATGCAGGACTTTCAGGTCTTGAGTTTGCTTACGGTATACCCGGAAGCGTTGGCGGTGCAATATTTATGAATGCAGGTGCTTACGGCGGTGAGATGTCACAGGTTGCCGTATCTGCGCGTTGTATGGATTATGACGGTAATTTTGTTGATATACCGCTTGAGGAAATGTGTCTTTCGTACCGAAGCAGTATATTTAAGCAGAACGGTTTTATTGTAACTTATCTCACTTTAAAGCTGTGTTACGGCAATAAGAAGTGCATTACCGAGCGTATGAATGAGCTTATTAGCAGGCGTTGCGATAAACAGCCGCTTGAATATCCGAGTGCGGGCAGTACATTTAAGCGCCCCACGGGTTATTTTGCGGGAGCACTTATAGAGAAAAATAACCTAAAGGGTGTAAGTGTCGGCGATGCCGAGGTAAGCGTAAAGCATGCAGGATTTGTTATAAATAAAGGCAATGCAACCGCTGTGGATGTGTTGTCTCTTATAGAAAAAATAAAACAAACGGTTTTAGAGGCGGACGGTGTTGAGCTTGAGCCCGAGGTACTGTTTGTAGGCAGAAAATGAAAGGGTGAAGCAAAATGAAGCTTTTGATAGTTACGGGTATGTCGGGTGCAGGTAAATCGCAGGCGGCAAACGCTTTGGAGGATATGGGTTATTATTGCGTGGATAATATTCCGCCAAGTATAATCCCTGCATTTGTAGAACTTTCGGCACGCGGCAACAGTGAATTAAGCCGTCTTGCCATAGTTACCGATATTCGCGGAGGCGAAATGTTCTCCGAGCTTTCAGGTGTGCTTGAAAATCTCCGCAAAAATCAGGCTTACTTTAAAATTCTGTTTCTTGATGCTTCAAACGAGGTGCTTATAAACCGTTATAAGGAAAACCGCCGTAAGCATCCGCTTTGCGAGAAAAGTGATATAACATTGTCTGCTGCGGTGGATAAGGAAAGAAAAATACTATCTCAAATACGCTTTGAGGCTGATTATGTTGTTGATACCAGCCGTATAACAAGCGCACAGCTTAAGGGTCAGATTTCAGATATTTTCTTCGGTAATATCAACAACGGATTGAAAATACAGTGCAAATCGTTTGGATTTAAGTACGGTGCCGATAGCGAAGCAGATATGGTTTTCGATGTTCGTTGCTTGCCTAATCCGTTTTATGTTGATGATTTAAAGGAAAAAACGGGTATTGATAAAGAGGTAAAAGATTATGTTATGAGCTTTCCCGAAAGTGTTGAGTTTCATAAGCGTATGATGGATTTTATTGATTACGCCATTCCGCTTTACGCTAAAGAGGGTAAAAGCCAGCTTGTGATTTCCATAGGTTGTACAAAGTCGGAGGCCAAGCGGTCTTAGGAAGACAAAAGC
>JAZSKL010000283.1:0-8146 GCA_045534855.1 Acutalibacteraceae bacterium | reverse complement strand
AGTGTTACAAGTATTGGCAGCAGTGCTTTTTATGAATGCTATTTACTAACAACTGTAACCCTGTCTGACAATATTACAAGTATATTGGATTTTACGTTTTATAAATGCTATTCGTTAACATCTATAATAATACCTGATGGAGTTACATATATTGATAATCATGCATTTTTTGAGTGTTTGGGATTAACTTCGGTAACCTTGCCCGACACACTTAAAGATATTGGTGAATATACATTTTGCGGATGCGAAAATTTGCTGTCAATAACCATTCCAAACAGTGTTACAAGTATTGGTGACGGTGCATTTGAAGAATGTTATTCTTTAAAAAGCGTAAATATGTCCGAAAATATTACTGACTTGGGTTATTGTGCGTTTGAGGATTGCTCTTCGCTTAAATCAATAACTGTTCCGGGCGGCGTTTCAAGCATTGAACGTTATACCTTTCAATATTGCACTTCACTTGAATCGGTGACTTTACTTAGTGGTGTTGAAAGTATCAGGGAGTCAGCGTTTGCCGGTTGTACTAAATTGAGCTCTATAGATATCCCTGATACCGTTACGTGTATAGAACAGGATGCTTTTTGGGGTACAGAATATTATAATAATGAAGAAAATTGGCAAAATGATGTTTTGTATATTGAAAATTACTGTATAAAGGCAAAGGAAACCTTGTCAGGAGATTATAGCATCAAGTCGGGAACAAAGGCAATTGCCTATGGAGCTTTTTCTTATTGTGAATTACTTGAAACCGTAATCATACCGAGCAGTGTTACAAATATTGGTGCACAAGCGTTTTACCAATGTACCGCTATGACATCTGTAACCATACCATACGGCGTCACAGATATAGGTTATGATGCATTTTTCGGATGCAGTTCGCTTAAAGGAATTTCTTTACCTAATAGTGTTACAAGCATAGGTGAAAACGCATTTGGAAATTGTGATTCTATTAAATCTGTTACTATACCAAATAGCGTTACATTTATAGATGATAATGTATTTAACGATTGTGGAGGTTTAATATCTGTTACTATTCCCGAAGGTGTTACAGCTATTGAATCGGGTGCATTTGCTTATTGCACTTCACTTGATTCAATTGATATACCTGATAGTGTTACATATATAGGCAGTTATGCATTCGGTTCTTGTAGTTCTCTTGCAACGATAACCTTACCCGATGGCGTAACCGATATGTATAATGCTTTTGAGGGGACATTATATTATAATAATGAAGAAAATTGGGAAGACGGTGTTTTGTACATCGGAAATTACTGCATAGAAGCAAGTGATGCCTTGACCGGTACTTATGAAATTAAGAGCGGAACAAAATATATTGGATACGGGGCGTTTTCTTGGTGTGAATCGCTTGAATCAATTGTTCTGCCCGAGGGTATTATAAGTATAGCTCCGTTTGCTTTTGAAAATTGTACCTCTTTGACATCAATAAATATACCAAATACCGTTACAAGTATAGGTGAGTACGCATTTGTTTATTGTATGGCGTTACCATCTATAACACTACCAAATGGAATTACTGTTATAAGTAATAATACTTTTGATAATTGTAATTCACTTTCGGCAATAGTTATTCCTAACGGTGTAACAAGCATAGAAGATTGTGCGTTTGACTGTTGCTATAAGCTTGCATCGGTAACGATACCGAACAGCGTTACAAATATAGGCGAATCTGCTTTCGGAAGTTGCTATGAGTTAACAACAATAACCATTCCGAATAGTGTTACAAAAATGGGAGATTATATTTTTTACGCCTGTGATGCACTTGAAACGATTTATTTCCTTGGCAGAGAGAGCAGTTGGGAATCTATGTTTGGGGATAATTATTCACATTTATCGGAAAACACTGTGATATTTTTTGCTTGTTCTTGCGGATCTTTTGAATTTGATGATTGGATAGTTATTACAGAACCTACTTGTATATCAGAAGGGGTATTGGGAAGAGATTGTAAAAATTGCGGAACTACACAAACCAAGTCGACACCAAAAACACAGCATAATATAATAAACGGTAAATGTGATATTTGCGGTTTGGATGTATTGATAATTGAATCGGAACATCCTTATACCGATGATACGGATAAGAGTACAACTGTTACCCTTGATGATGCAATACAACTGGAGATCACATTTTCTGAAGACACTGTAACCGAAAGCGGATATGATTATATATATATTTATGACGGAAATGGAACAGAAATCGGTAAGTATTCAGGAACAGAGCTTGCATCAAAAACAATTATTGTTGATGGTGACACAGTAACGATAAGATTGGCTTCTGACGGTTCATACAACGAATATGGTTACATAGCTGAAATTAAACCTACCTATGCAGAGCAAAAAATTTTTTACGGTGATACTAACGGTGATGGTGAAATAAATTCTTCGGATTTAACTAATCTTCGTATTGCGGTGTTGTATAACTACAATTATAGCGACAATATTGTTTGTGATGCCAATAATGACGGTGTAATTAACGTAAAAGACTTAGACCACTTTAAAAAGAAAATAGCAGGAATGATTGCGTAAAATTTAAATTCATAATCTTAACAGGTGCCGAATTTGGCACCTGTTATTTTTGCTTTTAGTTTAAAAGCTTTTTCGGGACGTCAAAAATTGCCGTCCTCTACAAATATAAATCATTTTTGCATTGATCTTGTAGGGTGCGGATTTATCCGCACCGCTTTTGCAATTTTTAGATTATGCGGAATGGATAAATCCATTCCCTACATATACATACCCAAAAGAAAACTAAAAATGTAATAAATATTTATTTCTTGATTTTTTTGCTATTTTGGTATATAATAACAATGCCAAACAAAATTGAATTAAGAAAGATGTAGGGGTATTTTCTCTTTTTATAGGAAAATAATACCTTGTATTAAATATGTTTATTTAGGTGAATTTAGTAAAAATGCAAATTCCGCCTGAATAGACGTGGTATTTATATCCCAATCTTTCTTAATTTTGTTTGGCGACAAATCGGGGTTTGCGTTTTTCTGCGTCAACTTCGGTTGACGCATTTTTTATTTTAAGGAGAAGATTGGAAATGGTAAAAAAAATTACGAGTTTATTCCTCTGTTTAATGATTACAATCGGTATATATGTTATAGTACCAAAGACAATGACCATTGAGGCCAATGAAAATACGCGATATGAATCTGCTGATATGTATGTAGCTGATTGTATTACCTATGGATTAATAGACCCATATACTGGAACAAGCCAAACCGATTCTCATATTTCTATGTCCATTTTACATAATTATACATATAAAAATCTATCTGAAGCACTTATAGAGGATGAGGCTAGAGTTATTAGCAGTCAATTTTGGAACACGCTCAAAAAATCACTTGGTGGGGAATTTGCTGAAATCGCCAATTGGCAAGAAGCGTTTTATATTCTCATTTTGATGGATTATCTTAATTACAGTTCCAACACGGACGAATATAAAGATAACTTATCAAAAAACACTGTTAAATTTGCCAACAAAATTTATGGCACAATATTAAATAATGCTACTGATACTTATTATGAAAATGTTGATGAATTGATAAAAAACACATCATTAACTGATGCTGTTGAATTTTCTAATAAATATGGATATACTGTAAAACTTAAAGAATTTGACACCTTGACAAAAGATATCATAAAAATTTCAACCAATGCAACAGAATACTATAATAATCTTTCAAAAGCATTGGCTGTTCAAAAAGCGAATGAAGATCGTGTTAATTTTCTTATAGATATGAAGACCCATGCTAATAACAATCAATATTTTATCACAGCTGTAGACCAAATTGTTGAATGGTATACCGCTTCTTATAGTGCACTTGCTTTCGATACCGCTGTTCAGACAATGATGAACTATGCAATTGAAGCCACATTTGACTGCATGGTAAATGCATTTCCTATGTTAAAAACTATAGTTGGAAATATTAAGTTATGTATGAGTGGATTAAATTGGTTATTCAATACAGATAAAGCTTCCGAAAACAATTTGAAACTTTTAGTGCTCTATATAACTAACTCTTATGCTGTGGGCGCTCTTCAAAATTGCAGAGATAATTATCTTAATTCCCGAAGCGAAGAAAATGCCATCAAACTGAATAGCACTTATCTCTGTTTCCTCAATTATCAAAAATATGCTTCAAATCATACAAAAGGATTTGTAACATCCGCATTGTTTGATGGCATCTTTAATAAAATAAAAAACTTTTTTTCAAATTCAAACGAATTAACCCACCAAGAATTTCAAAGTTATTTAGATACAGATATTAAATTTTGTCAAAATATGATTAGTATTCAAAATAATCTATATGACTTTTATATGGAAAATTGGGGCAACACTATAGATATTATCATTGATTCAAGTTTGAATGGTTTACCCTCTACTTCAATAGATATAACTAACGTAGAATTTGCAGCAAACAGATTTACTATGTTTAAAAATTATACACTGACTAACCCTGCAGTTGCATATCCCTCTAATGCTACAAATAAAAGTATAACTTATTATTCCGGAAACACTAATATTGCAATCGTTAATCAGTCGGGTGTTATTACACCTGTAAATTTTGGAATAGTTACAATTTATGCGAAGGCAAACAATGGTGTTACAGGCAGTTGCACCATTACCATTCTTCCATTCGAAGCCTCTGAAAGCAATAATACATATACTATTACTAAATATGTTGGTAGTGGTGGTGCAGTAAATATCCCTTCCTATGTAAATGGTAAACCTGTTGTAACGATAGATGATAATGCATTTTATTATGGTTGCCGTAGCCTTACAAGCATAACAATACCGGATAGTGTAACAAGTATAGGTGAAGGTGCATTTCGTAGTTGTAGTAGCCTTACAAGTATAACGATAGATGATAAAAATAATAATTACTCTTCTGAAAACGGAGTGCTTTTTAACAAAGATAAAAGTAGTCTGATTCGCTATCCAGAAAACAAAGAGGGTTCTTATTATACGATACCAAATAGCGTTACGAGTATGGGCTATCTCGCATTTGGTGGTTGCCGTAGCCTTACAAGCATAACCATCCCTGATAGTGTTACAAGTATAAACGATGCTGTATTTGAAAGTTGCAGCAGTCTTACCAGTGTGACAATCCCTGATAGCGTTACAAGTATAGGGGATTGGGCATTTAGTTACTGTCCAAAACTTACTAGAATAACCATACCTGATAGTGTAACAAGTATAGGCGATGGTGCGTTTTATGATTGTACCAGTCTTACCAGCATAACTATTGGAAATGGTGTAACAAGTATAGGTGATTATGCATTTTCCGGCTGTAGTAGTCTTACCAGCATATCAATCCCAAATGGTGTTACCAGAATAGGTGAGGATGCATTTTTTTATTGTAGTAGTCTTATCAGCATAACGATCCCGGATAGTGTTACAATTATAGACTGGTATGCTTTTAATGGTTGTAGTAGTCTTACAAATATAACGATTCCTGACAATGTTACAAGTATAGGCGATTATGCATTTGATAATTGCGAAAAGTTAACTATATACTGCAATATTGGAAATGTGTCGGATATTTTATCATCAACAAAATATGTTTATAAATGCTTTGGTGATTTTGATGATGATAAACAGTTAAGCAGTACAGACGCTGTGAAAATGCGTAAATCGTTATTGGGTGAAAGGGATTCTTTATTTGATGAAAAAGTTGCTGACATAAATCAGGATAATAAATTTAATGTTAAAGATTTAGTCCGTCTCAAGAAACAAATAGCCGGAATAGTTGCTTAAAAATCACCCCTAAAAGGGCTTTTAAAAAACACAATCATCTCAAAAGCTCATAAAATCAGGAAAAACAGTTAAAAATGAATGCGGAAGAAGAGAAAAAAATTAAACTTCTTCCGCATTTTTTATGTTGATTTGATATATAAAAACAAATTTGAACGGAAAAGGCTTCCCCTTGATGGGGAAGCTGGCGCCGTAGGCGACTGATGAGGTGAAACGCCGTAAATCGGCATAAATAAAGATTCTGCAAACCTTTTATCACCCCATATGCCGCAAGCATCCCCTTTTTCTCACCTAATCATTTATAAAATGTAAATTCATACATCAAAACTCTATCATTCGTAGAATTATCGTTCTTGATTTCTTAAAATTCTGCGGTTAAAATATATTTAGGGTAGGTTTACCTTAAGCGTTAAATGGTATATAATTAAAGTGTAAAAAATACTCTTTTTGAGGTGCAATATGGACACAAGGCTTATAGGTTCAACGATTGCAAAACTGCGGAAAAGAAACGGTCTTACGCAGGTTGCGCTTGCTAAAAAGCTTAATGTGAGCGATAAAACAATAAGCAAGTGGGAGAATGGTCTCGGCTATCCTGAAATTACTCAATTTCCGGCGCTTGCGGCACTTTTTGGGGTTAGTATCGATTATCTTATGACGGGTGAACGTAACGGAATTACTATTGCCGGAAATATGATAGTTGATGCCGTAAAAAACATAAATCTCTATCCCGAAAAGGGAATGCTTGCCGAAATTTCGGACGTTTCAAAGGCTGTTGGCGGTTGCGCGCCGAATACTGCTATTGACCTTACAAAAATCGACCGTTCAGTGCCGATTTCGGTTGCGGGCTGCATAGGTGACGATGATGACGGAAGATTTTTGCTGGGCGTTATGCAGCAAAACGGTGTAAACACAAATATGGTCACCGTTACCGATAAGGCATCCACCGCATTCAGCGATGTAATGAGCCTGCCGAACGGGGAGCGAACATTCTTTACATACCGCGGTGCAAACGCATTGTTCAGCCCCGAAAATGTAAATATTGAAGAGCTTAAATGCAAGATTTTGCATATCGGTTATATCCTTTTGCTTGATAAATTTGATATGAATGATGATGCATACGGCACTGTTATGGCGCGCTTTCTGCACGATGTCAAGGAACGCGGAATACAGACCTGTATTGACGTTGTAAGCAACAGTAACTGTGATTACGGTGAGAAGATAATCCCCGCACTTAAATACGCCGATTATGTTGTTATAAATGAGATTGAATGCTGTAATATCTGGGGATTTTCGCCACGCTTTGAGGACGGTAGTCTTGATGTTGAAACTATACGTCTTGCAATGGAAAAGATGATTGATGCAGGCGTTTCACAAAAGGTTATAATCCATGCAAAGGAAGCAGGATTTTGCCTGAGTGCAGGCGGTGAATTTACAAAGCTTGGTTCTTTGGTTGTTGACAGTTCATTGTTTAAAGGCAGTGTTGGCGCAGGCGATGCATTTTGTGCAGGTTGCCTTTACGGTATTTATAACGGTTACAGCGACCTTGAGATTTTAGAGTTTGCCTCTGCCGCGGCACTTTGCAATTTATTTGAGGTAAACGCTGTTGACGGTATGCGAAGCCGTGATGAAATAATGGAAATTAAACAAAAATATGAGAGGTATCCGATATGACAAGAGAAACTTATGAGCGTATAGCAAAGGAAGCACTTAAATATTACGAAAAAGCAGGGATTGTACTCACCGATGAAGAAAAGGCAAACCTTGAGGTTGCCGATTTGGGACTTGATATGATTGATAAAATCGGTCTTGAGCTGATTGTATACATAAATACGGATAAGGTTTGTGCTAAAGAAATGGTACTTCTTCCGGGTCAGACCTGCCCTGAACATATTCATGTTCCGTGCTACGGAAGAGAAGGAAAAGAGGAGACCTTCCGTTGCCGTTACGGTGAAGTATATCTTTATGTTGATGGTGAGGGCAAAAAGAAAGATATAAAAGCTAAATTACCTGAAAGTGATACAAGCGTTTACCACGAAATCATACTTAAACCCGGTCAGCAGTATACGATAATGCCCGGTACAAAGCATTGGTTTCAAAGCGGTCCGGATGGCGCCGTTATTTCCGAGTTTTCCACCACCAGCACCGATGAAACCGATGTTTTTACCGATAAGCGCTTAATTAGAGAACCGAAGATTGAGGGGTAAACAAAAATGCTTGCTAATTTGAATGATGTTTTAATTCCGGCACAAAAAGGAAAATATGCGGTAGGTCTTTTTAATACTACCGATACCGATATGCTTGAAGCGGCAATAGCCGCTGCAGAGGAACTGCGTTCACCCATAATAATAGGAACTGCAGAGGTTT
>JAZSKL010000063.1:0-1867 GCA_045534855.1 Acutalibacteraceae bacterium | reverse complement strand
TTTCGGGTATATTCTGCCTTTATGGAAAATACGCGCAACTGGGAGCGGTTTTTGCAACGACCCTTGTGGGTGTATTAGTATCGTTATCGGGTGCAGACGGGGCTTTGCGTATGGTGGAGCTTATTGCAGGCTGTGTTATATTTTTGGTACTGCCGAGAGGTTTGGGAGTGCCTTTGGGCAAAATCTTTTCGGCTTATCCGCAGATAATAACCCCTGCCGGTGTTAAAAAATCGGTTACAATGCGGCTTCAGCTTGCTTCAAACGCATTAAGCGATGTTTCCGAAACGGTTGAACAGGTCTCAAGCGAGCTTGCGAAAATAAATTCACCCGATTATAATCAGGTGATTTCTCACGTTGAGCGCGATGCCTGCACAGGCTGTAATTTCAGAATACACTGTTGGGAAACAAAACGTGCCGAAACGCTTGAAGCACTTTTATGTATGACAAAGGCTGTGAAAAGCGGAAATAATCTTCCTCAAAGCGAAGCGCCTCCGGAGTTTAAAGGTCATTGTCTTCGAACCGACCGAGTAGGGGCGGCAGTATATAAAAATTATACCGAATATGCACTTAAAACGGCGGCACAGAACCGTCTTGAAGAGGTGCGCTCGGTTGTTTCCGATCAATTTTCGGGTATTTCGTGTATGCTTTTGGATCTTGCTGATGAGCTTACCGATGAAGAAAAGTTTGACAGCTCATCTGCCGTTGCGGCGGTTGAGGGTCTTAAAAGTCTCGGAATAGGGGTTGATGAATGCAGTTGTTGCATAGACCGTTTTGGCAGAATGACCGTAAAAGCAAAGCTTAAAAAACACCGTGACCTTGTTTTAAACAAACGGCAGATAATGAAGATGCTGTCGGTTGTTTGTGAGCGCGATTTCGGTATTCCCTCTATAAGCGAGGTAGGAAATGATGTCTATATAACGCTCGGAGAACACGCTTATTATTCGGTACAGTTCGGAGTTCATCAGATAAGTGCAGGCGGAGCTAAAATGTGTGGGGACGCCTACCGCCATTTTAATGACGGCAGAGGTCGTTTTACAATGATTTTAAGTGACGGAATGGGTACGGGCGGACGTGCTGCGGTAGACGGTGCAATGGCATCGGGGCTTATGGCAAGGCTGTTGCGCGCGGGCTTTGGTTATGATTGCTCGCTTAAAATACTTAATTCTGCTATGCTGTTTAAATCGACCGATGAATCGCTTGCAACGGTGGATATAGCAAGCATAGACCTGCATTCGGGAAAGGTTGATTTGTATAAGGCGGGTGCCGCGCCAACCGTTATACGCCGTTCGGGAAGAACGGGAAAGGCGCAGAGCAGTTCGCTTCCTGCGGGTATACTTCGTGATATAGGATTTGATAGGGCAAATATAAAACTAAAGGTAGGAGATATAATACTTTTAATGTCTGACGGTGCTGTAAGCGAGGGTACGGATTGGATTCGCGATGAACTTCTTTCCTGGCAGGACGGTACGGCAGATGATTTGGCACAGCATATCTGTGAGTGTGCGCGCCGAAGAAGAAGCGATGACCACGAGGATGATATAACCGTTATGGCGGCAATACTTACAAAGGCTGTTTAAAATCTATAAAGCCTTGACATAAATCCAAAATCATATTACAATTATTTTGATATATATCCAGAGCAAAGGATGATGTATGGTGTTTGGCTTCGGCAAACGGAAAAAGGATAAACAAAATAATGTTTTATATGAAATGGACGGTAGGGAAGTAAAATATGTAACCCAACGTGTTAAAGGCGAAAACGGCGATGTTAAGGAAAAAATCCTCGGCAAAAAGGGCAGAATTGTTGTTATAAACGGTGAAATCCGCGTTATGTGCGGTGAAACCGATGTTTTCCGCTGTATGGCAG
>JAZSKL010000053.1:0-4943 GCA_045534855.1 Acutalibacteraceae bacterium | reverse complement strand
AATGTTAAAATTAAAAATCGGATTAGTTGGAACAAGCCAGTTGAGCTTCCCCGGTAATAAGGAGGCGGCTTTTGCCGACTGTGCCAACGCTATGAAAAAGCACGCTGAAAAAATGGGCTTTGAATTGGTTGTTTATCCCGAAACGGTAATCGTTCGCGAGGATGCAGTAAAGGCTGTTAAGGCTATGGAGGAAGAGAAGATAGACTTCCTTATGGTTCAGCATACCTCTTATTCGGCAGGTCAGTTAGCTCCCGTGCTTGCTAAAATTCAAAATGCAAATGTAGGCTTTTGGGCAATTCCCGAGGGCGAGGCTGTTGAGGGTGCAGTGCCCTTTAATTCGCTTTGCAGTATAAATATGCATATGGGTATAGTTGCTCATTATCTTAAAGATTATAAAATCAAGGTTAAATGGTTCTATGGCTACGGTGAGGATGAGGAGTTTGTAAGAAGACTTCAAATTACCGTTCGCGCACTTACTGCAATTAAAAATCTTAAAAATGCAAGAATCGGTCTCGTTGGCGGAGTAGCACCCGGCTTTAATGACCTTTATGATGATGAAAGAAATCTAAATAAGCGTTTTGAGGGAATTTATTTCAACCGTCTGCATGAATATTCTGAACTTAAGGATAAAGCGCTTGCTTACAGTATGGATGAAATTAAGCCCATAATGGATAATATGGTTGCCTGCTCTTGCGGTTATGCTGATGAAGCGGCAAAGAAAACTCTTGAAGTAAGTGCAAGATTTTATAAGGCTTATAAGGAGTTTATTGCCGAGAATAATTATGATGCCGTTGCTGTTTCCTGCTGGCCTAAATTTCAGGATGATTTCCAGTATTCGGTATGCTCGGTAATCGGTCAGCTTAACGATGAGGGTACGGTAATGGCTTGTGAGGGTGATGTTTTGAGTGCAGTAAGTATGTTGGCGCTTAAATACATAGCAGGCGATGAAATTACAACCCTTATGGACCTTTCTGCTTTTGATGAAAAGGATGAAACAGTACTTTTGTGGCATTGCGGTCCTGCTGCTGCACGTTACTGTCAGAAGAACGGTTATAAACTCGGATGCAACTACAGCGGTATGGCTCATGAGCCGAATAAGGGACTTACTGCACGTTGCGGTGTTGCGCGCGATATGATTTTTGATAATAACCCTATAACCGTTATGCGTCTTTCCGGTGAGTGCGATAAGATGCTTCATATGGGCGGCGAGTTTATGTTGCCCGAGAAATTCTCATTCCACGGAAGCCGCGGCTGGTGCGGAAATCTTACCCTGAACGGTGAAGAAATCAGCGCAAAGGATTTGCTTAATACCATTTTGGTAACAGGCTTCCAGCATCATTTCCCTGTAGTTCTCGGTGATTATACTGCCGAAATCAAGGAGTTTGCCGCTTGGGCAGGTCTTACCCCGATTAAGAAAGTACCCTATGCAGATTATCTGCAGATTATAGATTAAGGAGCAACTATTATGAACAACAAAATTACAATTACCGAAATGATGAATGCCGCAAAGGTTTTAAGAGATAACGGTGAAAAGTTTACTATGCTCGGTATTGGTCCTATGTCCAAACCTCTTTTAAAGGCTACTTTGGAGCTTGCAAAGGAAAAGGATTTTCCGATTATGCTTATTGCAAGCCGTAATCAGGTTGATAGCGATGAGTTTGGTCACGGATATGTAAGAAACTGGGATCAAGACCGTTTTGTTGCAGATGTTGTTGAGGTAGAAAAGGAAATCGGATTTGACGGTCTTTGTTATCTTTGCCGCGACCACGGCGGTCCTTGGCAGCGCGATGAAGAGCGCGCCGCAAAGCTCCCTGTTGAGGAGGCAATGGAAAAGTGCATCCGTTCTTATAAGCACGATATGGTATCCGGCTTTGATTTATTGCATATTGACCCCACAAAAGATCCTGAATTTTCTATGGGTACTGTTCCGTTTGACCTTGTTATCGACAGAACTGTTGAGATTATTGATGAGCTTGAAAAATTCCGCAAGGAAAAGGGCTTGCCCGAAATCGGATATGAGGCAGGAACCGAGGA
This sequence comes from Acutalibacteraceae bacterium, assembly GCA_045534855.1. Taxonomy (GTDB): domain Bacteria; phylum Bacillota; class Clostridia; order Oscillospirales; family Acutalibacteraceae; genus UBA737. The sequence goes on along the minus strand of JAZSKL010000053.1, from coordinate 2,909 downwards.
GACAAACGGCGGTTTGACTTCTGTTGACGCTTTCTCAAGCTTTATCGATACACTCGTTGCACGCCTAAATGAAAAGGGAATAAAAGCTCCTGAATTTGTAGTTGGTCAGACAGGTACACTTACTCGCCTTACCGAAAATGTTGGTAACTTTAATCGTGAAAATGCCGCACTTCTTTCAAGCAATGCCGCAAAACACGGTGTTGGCGTAAAGGAGCATAACGGTGATTATTTAAGTGATAAAATTCTTCTTGAGCATCCCGTACTCGGAATTACCGCAATGAATGTTGCGCCTGAATTCGGTACAGTTGAAACAAGAGCGTATTTAGAGCTTGCAAAGGTTGAGGAGCGCACAGTTGAAGCTACAAAACGTTCTTGCGTTGCAACCGAAATGGCAAGAGAGGCTGTTAAGAGCAACCGCTGGCGCAAATGGATGGTTGGCGATACTGCAAATGCAACTGTTGAGGCAGTTCTTGCAGATGCCGAGCTTACAGCTCAAATCACAGATATTTGCGGTCATTATACCTATGAAATTCCATGCGTTAAGGATGAAATCAATAAGATGCTTGCTAACCTCAAAGAGATTGGTGTTGACGGTGAAAGCTATGTAAACTATATGCTTAAAAACTCTATTGACCGCTATGCTTACTGCTTTGGTATGCACGGACTTACATCTAAACTTTTAAAGGTTTGCGGTAAGTAAAATGAATTACATTTTTGGTATTGATATAGGCGGAACAAAAACAAGTGTTGCAATAGCAAATGCTAACGCCGAACCAATAATTAAAGAAACCTTTAAAACCTGCCCTGAAAACGGCGCGCAAAGTCTTGTTGAAAGAATTAAGGATACATTTTATAAGCTTTGCGCAGATGGTAATATAACAAAAGAACAGGTAACTCTTTGCGGGGTTGCCTGTCCCGGTCCGCTTGATGTTAAAAACGGTAAAATTATTCATATAGCAACGATGGGATTTCGCAATATACCTATAAAACAGATGCTTGAAAGCAGTCTTTCTATGCCTGTTTTTCTTGAGAACGATGCTAATTGTGCCGCTTTGGCGGAGAGCGTTATAGGTGTCGGAAAAGGTCTTGACCCGCTTGTTTATATAACCGTAAGTACGGGTGTTGGCTGTGGTATAGTGGTAAATGGCGAGATTCTTTCGGGTGCATTTTCTTCTGCCGGTGAAATAGGTCATATTACGGTAGAGCCAAACGGTATACCTTGTCCTTGCGGTAAAAAAGGATGCCTTGAGCGATATGCTTCGGGAACGGCTATAGAAGAGCTTGCAACGGCTATAAAAGGCGATACCGTTACTGCTAAAAAGGCTTTTGAACTTGCAAGAAACGGTGATGAACAAATGAAAAAAATCATTGATACAGCTACTCAAAAATTAGCGCTCGGTCTTTCAAGCGTTTATCATCTTATAGACCCGCAGGTTATAGTTCTTGGCGGAAGCGTTATAAACGATTATGATGTTTTTGCTTATAGTTTAAATGCTTATTTAAATGAATATACCCAGCCTATCGAAAATAGAAATTTCAATATAAAAATTTCAGAGTTTTGCGGAGAACAGGTGCTTTTGGGTGCATTGATTTATGCTAAACAAAGCGCGGAAAGGAAAGCGTTATGAGGAATATACAAAGCCTTAACGGCGTTTGGGAATATCGTATAGGTAAGGGTGAATTCTCCCCGAGAAATGTACCTTTTTCCTGCCTCGCCGTAGGTCATAGCGAATGTAAAAGAAGTTTTGACCTTGAATACACTTCAAAAAAGGTTTTTCTTAAATTTGACGGTATAACATATTATGCAAGGGTTATTTTAAACGGTAAATTTATAGGTGAAATGTTACCGTACAGCGAGTATTCCTTTGATATTACAGATGTTGTAAAGGAAAAGGATAATTTACTGCTTGTAGAAATTGAAGATACTGAACCTAAATTCGGTCCTACCGAGGGTTGGGAAAATTTCGGCGGTATTATCCGTAATGTTTCGCTTTTATACTTAAACGATAATTATATCGAGGATGTAGTATTCAAAACAAAGCTTGTAAATGATTATAATGATGCCGAATTTACGGTTGATGCATTAGCAAATAAGGGTGGAACTTTTAATATTAAGCTTTATTTTGAGGATGCTATTGTTTGTGAATACGGCCAAAGCCAAAACGAGAATTTTAAGTCAGTTATGGTGGAGGATGTAAAGCTGTGGTCGCCCGAAACACCGAATTTGTATAGATTAGAGGTTGAACTTGTAGATAACGGTGAAGTGCTTGATATTTATAGCTGTAAAGTAGGATTTCGCGAGTTTACCTGTGATAGACACCGCTTTATTTTAAACGGTAATCCCATTTTTATAAAGGGCGTTTGTAAGCACGAAATGTTTGGAGACAGCGGTCATTGCCCAACCGAAGAGCAGATGCTTTATGACCTAAGAACCATTAAGGAAACAGGTTGTAACTTCGTAAGATTGGTTCATTATCCGCATAATAAGCGCGTTCTTGAAATTGCAGATGAAATAGGTCTTATGGTATCGGAAGAGCCGGGTCTTTGGTGGTCTGATACATCTGACCCTGAGGTTGAAAACGGCAGTCTTGAGGTTTTGAAACGAACTATTTTAAGGGATAGAAACCATGCTTGTGTTGTATTCTGGCTTTGCTTCAATGAGTGCCGTTTTACCGAGCAGTTTCTTATAAAAAGCGCAAATGTTTGCCGTGAGTACGATACTACACGCTTGGTATCGGGTGCTAACTGTATGAACGATGAGGATACACTTATTTATTACAATAAGTGCGGATTTGATTTTTACACAATGCATCCTTATTCCGAAACTATGGAGCGCGCTAAAACATGTGCAAAGGCATTGCACGATAAACCCCTTATATTTACCGAGTGGGGCGGATATTATGTTTATA
>JAZSKL010000311.1:0-1976 GCA_045534855.1 Acutalibacteraceae bacterium | reverse complement strand
CGGCAGTAAAGGAATTTACGGTATTCCCGCAAACTGCGTTTAATGCAGAGGCTTTACCGTTTTCTCCTATAACACCGATTTGTTTAACTTCTGATGTTTTTATATAAAGCTCGTTTTCTTGCGTGTAAGCCTCAAAGAACTGCGGTCCCATTGAACAGTACATATCGCCGTTATCAAGTGCGTTTATAATGCTTTTATAATCAAGCTTGTCTGAAAGAATGTATGTAAAACCGCCAAAAGAGTCGTTTTGGGGATGAGAAAAGGGCAAACAAAAACTGTGGTTATCATCCGCTCCAATCGGAAAGATTCTTTTTCCGTTTCTTAACAGATATAAATAAAGCTCCGGTGTAAAGGAAAGCGCACCGCCGAAATTAGCGGTAATGCAGTTGTATAATTCAAATCCGTCAAGCCCCTCAAGTGATAAAAAATCCTCTTCTGTAAAAAGCGACCAGTTTGGATGATTTGCAGTAACAAAATAGTTTTTACTTTTTGCATCCGCAATAACTTCGTTTATGTATTCGAGACTAAAGTTTTTAATAAGGCATTTAACCTGTTCGAAATGTTCAGGATCGCGTGAAATAATATTAAAATGAAAAGCTTTGCGCAGGTTGAAGCATTCTTCACCTTGCTGTGCTACATCAAGTTCTGCACTTGTAAGCGGCAAAAAGCTTTCATCTGCAAGGTCGTTATGTTCTCTTACTGTTATATGGTCGGAAAAAGCAAAAACGCTGTATCCGCGTTCTTTATATGCTTTTTTCAACTCTTCGGGAGTAAGTTTTCCGTCAGAACAGGTGCTGTGACTGTGCATATTGGCTTTATATTGATTTTTAAGTGGTGAAATCAAATAGTTTTTCATACCTTTAACCTCCTCACAGTTCTTTAATTAGATATGGAACAGTGTTGGCAAAGTTGCCGTTTTCATCGCGTATATCAACACGAATTATTCTTCCGCAAAAGGCAGGGTCAATATCAAATACCGCTTCGGTTATAAGCTCGCCGTCTTTTGCTATTGCAACAGGCGCATCTCTGCCTTCGTTTAACATTCTTATTGAACGAACGGGTGAGCATTTAATATGTAGCTTGCTGTTTTCAGCGTAAATTTCTTTGAAAATAGGGCCGGTTGAAATATAATAATCACCGTTTTGAAGAGCCTTAATTACCGATAAATAGCATAAATCTTTTGAGTTTATATAGGTGTATGCACCGAACGAATCATTATCAGCGCTTTCAAAGTCTGCCTGATTTTTATTTCCGTCAGAGGCTATCGGTAGTGGGAATTGTATTGTTCTTCTTAACAAACGGTCATATATATGATTGTTGTCTTCAAGATACCCTTCTTTAAAGCTGGAATAGTTTGCAATCTCAATCCCGAAAAGACCCTCAATGTTTTTTATCTCTAAATAACTTAACATCGATTTGCAGGGATGTTCGAGGCATACTAAAAAGCCTTTTTCAGACGCTTTTTTAATAAACTCGTTTATATTTTCCTCTTTGCTTTTGCTTGTATCGGAGTTGTATTCTACTAAATCTATTGAATTTTCATTTTTGCTGTATAGGATAAAGTTGTAATTTTCTATTTTTGTACGGTATGCAGTTAGTATTAAAAAATCATTTTCCGAAAGTTCGGAGTATAAAGATGGTTTTTCATCACAAAATGCGATAATAGAATAACCTTTTGCTTTATAAGTATCTTTTAATTGTTTTGCAGCAAGTTTTCCTGATGATAAACTTGTTTTGCTGTTCAGGTTTGCCTTGTAAAATTTATCGCCATTCAGCAATAGATTCTTTCTCATGTTAACCACTCCAATCTATGAACATTATAATGATTATAGAAGGTCGAAACACTGAAAAAGTGTTTCGATAAGCCGATTTTATCGGCTTAAACAAAATTGAATTAGAGAAAATTCAATTTTGTCTATATTCATTGCAATGGGCATAGACAAATTTTCTTTAAAAATTTGTAACAAAATCAAAGA
>JAZSKL010000213.1:0-8267 GCA_045534855.1 Acutalibacteraceae bacterium | reverse complement strand
CATATTGAGGCATTAGGTCATTTTAGAAATGCTGTAGTACATATAACCGAAGAAGAGCGTTTGAACGTAAAAAATTATATTCCCGATAATATGACGGTTAATGTTTTCAAAGAAGAAAGCATTATTGATGAGCAAATCAGGGTTATAAAATGCGGCGGACATTCTGTTGGTTCTGCAATAGTAGAGATAACTGATAAAGATGAAGCTTATATACTTGCAGGTGATGAATGTTATACGAGTTTTAATATTGAAAACAAGCTACCTACGGGTGCATTTGCCGATAAGGAAAAAGCGGTAGCATTTGTGGAAAAATACAGCGATAAAAAATACTGTGTTCATACTTGTCATGATAAAACATTAAAAAGCGAGAGGATAGTTTGAAATGAAAGCAATTTTAGTAAATGATGATAGAAGTCTTCGTTGGGACGATGTAGAGAATCCCGTTTTAGGCAATGATGATTGCCTTGTAAAAATTGAGGCGGCGGCTCTTAACCGTGCTGATTTAATGCAAAGAGAGGGGGATTATCCGCCTCCTCCCGGATGCCCCGAATGGATGGGCCTTGAAATTGCGGGCACTATAGTTGAAATTGCAGACGGCGCTAAAGAAAAGTCTGATTGGGAAATAGGGGATAAGGTTTGTGCACTTTTGGGCGGTGGCGGTTACGCCCAATACGCTAATATTAAGTACGATATGCTTATGCCCGTACCTAATAACTGCTCTATGGTGGAAGCTGCCGCTATTCCCGAAGCATTCGCAACAGCTTATCTTAATCTTTTTATTGAGGGTAATATAAAATCGGGAGATACCCTTTTAATGAACGCAGGTGCAAGCGGTCTTGCTTCGGTTATTATCCCTATGGCAAAGGCATTTGGTGTAAGGGTAATTACAACCGTTTTAACCAAGGAAATAGCCGAGAATATCAAGCATCTTAATGCTGACAGAGTTGTTGCTACCAATGAAGAGGATATAGTAGAGGTATTAAAAGAAGAACTTGATAACGGTCATCCGGTAGACGTTGCTATCGACTGCTTGGGCGGTGAGATTATGGGTAAATGTATTCATTATTTACGTCACGGCGCTCGTTGGATTATGATTGCGGCTTTAGCGGGCACAAAAACCGAAATAGACCTTAAAAATATTTATGTAAGAAATGTACGTATTATCGGTTCAACACTTCGTTCACGTACCCCCGAGGTTAAGGCTCAAATTTTAGCAGAGTTGGTTGAAAAAGTATGGCCAAAGGTTGAAACAGGCGAGGTTAAGCCTACCATTTATAAGGTTTTACCCATACAGCAAGCAGAAGCAGCTCACGATATTTTATATAAAGGGCAAAATATCGGTAAGGTAGTTTTAACTGTTGAATAAATAATGATTACAGAATGTAGAAACACTGAAAAAGTGTTTCGATAAGCCGAATTTATCGGCTTAAACAAAAAGGTCTAATTTATTTCACAAACAAAATTAGCTTATCGTAGGGGCGGATGCCCTTCATCCGCCCACTAATTATAGAAATTTTGGCGGGATGATGTGGGCATCATCCCCTACTTTATAAGTTATATATGAACTAAAGTTTAAAAGTAAAAAACACGTGAAAAAAGCAAAAATAAGCTTTTTCCACGTGTTTTTTAATATGTTTTATTTGTCATTTCTTAAAACAACAGGGGAAACACCGTAATACTTTTTAAAAGCGGTAAAAAACGCAACATACGAATTATAGCCAACAGCTTCAGAAATATCTGTAAGAGTTCTGTCGGTTTTTAAAATAAGCGTTTTTGCCAGCTTCATTCTTTGTTTGATTATAAGCTCGGTAAGGCTTTCTCCCAAAAGATTTTTTATGATTCTTATGCAATTTCTGTTGCTCATATTGAGCTTCTCGGCAATTATTGAAGAAATATTATTTTTGGCGAAATCGCTTTGTATACAGCCCTCAATAACAAATTTAAGGTATTCTTTTTCCGGTGTATGATAAGATAGTGAATTATCATCTTTGTATGAGTTATTTATGGTATTATCCTTTTTTGCAATATGAAGAATAGAGGTTAAAAGCTCTGCAAGATAAATTTTAAATATATGTATGTTTTGAGGCGAATCTGATTTTCCGAGTTTTAATATTTTTTCCATAATAACAGAAATTTCTTCACTTTTATGTAGGCTGATACCTTTTATAGAACTTAAAATATTTGCGTAATAACAGTATTCCGAAAAAGCTTTGTTTATTTCCTTGTTTGGAACAATTGAAAATAGAAGTGTGTATCTTATTGCGTTATCATTATTTTTTTTAGCGTGAAATATTCCCGGAGGAATAATTATATATTCATCCGTTTTTACAATATATTCCTTCGCCTCATCAACAACTGTTATGCTTTCTTTTTGAATATACTGAAATTCAAACATAGTGTGGAAATGTGAATCGTAGTATTCTTCACGCTTTTTTTCTTCAACAGTTCCGGTTTCAAATACCGAAAAGGTTAAATCACCCACATCAATATTAAGCACCGAGGTATTATTTTCTTCTTTTTTAAGCATATATTATCACCCATTAAAAATAACGCCAAATTATATATTAAAAGGTCTGCGATTTGTATTTTAAAAACGTTGTATATATGATATTATATGCACTGTTGAATATAATGTCAATACATTAAAATTTAAGCAAAGCGTGATGAAATGAATAATAAAAAATATATAACTCAATCAACTCTTTATAGTATGGCGCAACTTTTGGTATCGGGCTCTGTAATACAAACCTTTTTATTTGAAAATAATATCAGCGAATCAAGGATAACCTTGTATCTTTCGGTTTTGCAGGCTGTTCAGGTTGCTGTAATGCTGATTGTATCGCTTATAATTGACCGAGTAGAAAATATAGTTAAAGCAATGGCTTATTCAATTGGCTTGCAGATTTTTATGTTTTTTCCGCTTATATATTTTTCTGCTTTTACCGAATATACCGTTTCGTTTAAATATGTTGTTATATTCATTTTCAGTATAGCGGTTAATATTGTTCAGGCTGTGTATAATGTGGTTTCCTATAAAGCGCCGTTTCATATAATAGATATGTCGGAATATGGCGTAATTACGGGCAAAATCGGCGTTGCATTAGGAATAGGCGGTATTTCGCTTTCGGCGGTAATGTCGTATTTTACCGCCCAATATGATTACAATTTTATTATGCTTTTGTTTTTTTGCGTGGGCTTTGTATTACTTACTACGGCTTTTTTATTGGCCATAAGCTATAAAACGGTTGGGGATTTTAAAAGGGATAAAGAAAAAACAAAGGTACAAAATCTTTTTAAATATAAGCCTTTTTCCCGCCTTATAATACCGAATATTCTTCGCGGATTTTCGGTTGGCATTCTTTCGGTTGCGGTTACATTGGGTTATTTATCCGGCATTGCCGATAAATCATCGGGTGCGTTTATGGCACTGCTTTTGCAAATATCGGGTGTTATCGGTTGTTTTGTTTTTACCTGTATCACCAAAAAGAATAACGAGGGTAAAATAATAATACTTTCATCTGTAATGCTTGTGTTCACAATGCCTTTTATGTTGGTTGGAAATTCGTTTGTTATTTTTTATATTATGTATTTCCTCGCTAATTTCTTTGTTAATTTCATAAACTATGCTGTTCCTGTGGCTATTGCAAGAGTTATTGATTATGACTGTATAGGTCAGTATTCATCCTGGAGAATGTTGTTGCATACTTTGGGAATTTCAATTTCAAGTGCGCTTGCAATACCTATGTATAATTTTTTCGGAGGTATAGGAACGCTTATAATTGCGGCTTTGTGTCAGCTTTTATCGGGAACGGCTTATTTTATATTCTTAAATTCAATAAAAAAATGTTCTGCAAATGAATGATTTGCAGAACATTTTTTGTTATTTCGGTAAATTCCATTTTGTATACATAAGCGAGCAGTAATTATCACCCTCGGCTTTTTGGTAATAAACGGTGTATATGCTACCGTCATCAAGCTCAATGCTTGAACAGTAGCCACTATCCCAGTTTTTAGCGTTTTCACAAAGCACGATTTCTTCAGAAAAGCTTTTACCGCCGTCTCGGCTTATTCTTGCTCTCTGACCGAACTTTTCGTCACGAATGGTATAGGTCATAACAATTGCGCCCGAGGAATGAAGCAGAAGATGCGGTGGAGCGCCTTTGCAAACAAGCTCGGGATTACTCCAGTTTTTGCCGCCGTCATAAGAGAATGTTTTGTATGTAGAAAATTTGCTTGAATCTTTTTCTCCGTGGACACGAATAACAGCTAAAATAGTGTTGTTAGTTAATTATAATTGATATGGCTCGAATATTTCAAACACATTTTCTATATTGGGGACAGTGCCTAAAAAATTCCAACTATATCCGTCATCCAAGCTTTCATAAGCTGCAATTTTGCTTATTAAATTTGTGTTGCTTTCTGCATTACCGAAAACTGTTCCAAGGTAAAGCAGTCTGCCGTCTTTAAGCTTTACAGGACCATGCGGCGATGTTACGGGAACATTTATAGGCTCGCTCCAGCTTTTTCCGCCATTTTCGGAAAGACGTATATAAGAGCCAAATAACACTTCCTCTTCGGGTATTTGCTTCCAACGCTCAACACCGTTTTTCCAAAGCTCTTCATTTTCGGGTGCTGTATAATTTGTAATTCTGCTGTATCGGGAAGTATAAATGTTAGAATCATTTATAAACCAGCTTAACAATAATTTGTTGTTTCCGAGCGGTAAAATACCTGCATCTCGGTCGTCAAAGGGAGTATCGTTAACTATTATAGGCCCATCAAAGCTTTTTCCGCCATCGTAGCTTTTAAACATATAATTCATACCAAACGGACAAATATGTCCAAGTCTGTGCCCAGAACAAACCGCATAAATAACGCCGTTTTCATCCTTTGCAACGGTAGGCCAGCCTATATAGTTGAATAAACTTCCGCTTGAACGGTAAATAATTCCTTGCTCCATAAAAACCACCCCTTTTTTGAAAATTATATCATATATATTATTTATCTTCAATTAAAACAGATGACAATTTAAAAATATGATTGTCATTTTTTTTAAAGGCTGTATCGCAAAACGCGATACAGCCTTTAAATTAACACAATTTCATAAGCCTTATATAAAATTCAACCGCACCCTTTACGGTTTCAATCTTTATACGCTCGTTGTTGCCATGTATGGTGGCGCGCTCTTCGCTCGTAAGCTTCATAGCTGAAAAACGGTAAACCTTATCGCTGATTTTTCCGTAGTGGCGTGAGTCGGAGCATTGTACCATAAGATAAGGCGAGACAATACATCCTTTCCAGGTTGAAGCAACCGCCGAGGCAACCTTATCCCATTCAGGGCACTCGGTAACTGAAATGCGGCTTGGGTTCATTCCGCCAAGGAGCGTTATTTCAACATTTTCGTTATTAACCGTCTTTTTAAGATACTCAAGCGCAGTATCTATGCTGTCATCAGGATTAAGGCGCATATTTGAAATTATTTTAGCTTCAGGCGGAATAACATTGGCGGCCTTGCTGCCAGAGCTTTGAGTGAATGCAACAGTTGTTCTCATAAGCGCGTTAAGCTCACCGCCGGATTTTTTGCAAATAACATCAAGTATTCCGGAAAAAAGCCATAAGTTTGCGAAAATCATTCGGTAAACAAAGGTTGAATGACGTCCCAAAGTATCAAACATCTTGGCAACAGGATAGGTAAGATGCGCTTTAAAAGGCTTGCTTTCTAAAGCACAACAGGCTCTTGAAAGGGTAGGAATAGGTGAGTTGGGTTTAGGCGCAGAAGCGTGTCCGCCAGCCGATTTCACCTTGTACTCAACATTCATCATTCCTTTTTCGGCGATACCTATAAGTCCGCATGCATCACTTACTCCCGGGAAAACATTTTCAACTACCGCACCGCCTTCATCTATAACAAACGAAAGGTTGATATTGTTTTCGGAAAAATAATCAACAATATTTAGGGCGCCATTGCCGTTTACTTCTTCACCGCCCGAAAAGGCGAAATATATATCCTCTTTTGGGGTGAAACCTTTTTCGATAAGGTGGTCTGCGGCAGAAAGAACGCCGTTAAAGGTAGCTTTTGTATCAAGAGTGCCTCTGCCCCAGATAACCCCGTCTTCAAGTATAGCTTCAAACGGTGGCTTATCCCAATTTTCTTCATCAACCGGTACAACATCGTAATGCGCCATCATAACTGCGGCTTTTTCGTGGCTTTCGCCATCCCATTTAAAAAGCAATGCGCGGTCGGGTAACTGCGTGAAACTGCATTTTTTGAATACATTGGGGTAAAGAGACGGCAGAGATTCAATAAAACGATTAAATTCCTTATCGTCCTCAAGACTTTTATCAGCATAGGAAACAGTTTTAAAGCGCACAAGTGTACGAAGATTCTCAACCGCTTTATCACCGTCAAACTCTATAACCTCATCATTTGCTTTAATAGTAGTGTTAGGCTTAAATAAAAGCGTTCTAATGATTACAAAGCCTATAGAAGCAAATAATACGGCTAATATGCACCAGAGATAAATCATCGGTCAAGCCAGCCTTTCTTGTACATTATCCTTGCAACAACGAGGGTGAATACAACGCCTACAGGAACCATAATACCAACCTCGTTTTTGGTAATGCTGTCTACACCGATAAAAAGCGAAAGCATAAGAACGATAGGTGCTATTGAAAGCTTGAAGTTTTTTGAAACAAAAACAACTGCAAGTCCGCCGAAAAGTGCAGGCAGAATATTATCAAAAGCAGGTTTTAAAATTTCGGAATCGAGAATGGGGGAAAGGGGAATTAAGAAAATTACACCTAAAATTATAATAAAGGTTGTAACAATGCTTGAAACGGCAATTGAAATTGTAGAAATAATTTCACCCTCCTCAGAGGAAGGCTTAACGCCGGCTCTCTCCATCGCATCAACAGCGCATGGGAGTTTAAGATTGGAAATGTTGCCTGTTATAAAGGAAAGATATGTGCCTCCTGCACCAAGCATTGGTACATAGGTAAAAATCTCAATAAAGCCTACAGCCCAGTACATAGGAAGTGTAGCAAGCAAACCTTTAAGCATAGGCTCCCATTTTGGTACTGCGCTGAAAATAAAGCATACTATAAGGGGGAATAAAAGTATTGCACAGCCTAAAACAATACCCCAGATGCGACCGTCACGATGAACACTTTCAAGATATGTCATTTCTTTTTTCTTGCTCATAAAATCCCCTCCTTAACCTAACCAAGCGGTTACGGGAATAGCAATTCCCATACCTGAAATAAGGCTTATCGGTAATGCGTAATCGGTAAGCCAGCGAACTTTAAGTTTTGTTGAAAGCAGACCGCATATTGCCATAATTACGGCAGATATGAGCATAACAACAACCGGAATAAGCCCCTCGTATTCACCGCTGAAAGCACCTTTTACATCGCTGAAAACATAACCTAAAAATGCAGAAATCATTCCAAGGAACATAGCGTTGTTAAATATTTCGCTCCATTTTTTGTCCTTAACACCCATTTTGGTCATACCGCCCTGAATTTTTTTGGTAAGGAACGGTACAAGAATAAGACCTAAAGCAATACTTAATGTCATTACCCAAAGAACGGTAACATAGTCTGCGGCATTGTTTATAGTTGCAGATTTGTCAAGACCAAGCTCTTGAATTGTATTGCTTGAAGCGATCGTTTCATAGGAAAGCGAGCCTATAATAGAAAGCCTTAACCAGGGAAGTGCGATACCGAGAGTTTTAGAAAGCGCAACAACGCCTACAAGTACTGCAACGGCAGGTGCCACCGTAAAAACAGCGGATGAAATGATTGTGGATTTGATAACTTCTTTTTTAATTCCTATTGCTTTTGCACGCTTTAAGGCACGAACCAGAAAATATACAGATTGACCTAAAACGGCGCAGATTAAAACTGCGATTAAAGCAAACAGAACAGGACTGTTTACCGAGAATTTCATAATATCCTCCTAAAATAATTTTTATTATAAAATACCACATTTTACTCTGTTTTTCAACACTAAATAATATTTATTATTTATATAAAAGTTATACTTGAATATTTGCACTTTAAAATATATAATGATTATAGAAAGTCGAAACACTGAAAAAGTGTTTCGATATGCCGATTTTATCGGCTTAAACAAAATTGAATTAGAGAAAATTCAATTTTGTCTATATTCATTGCAATGGGCATAGACAAATTTTCTTTAAAAATTTGTAACAAAATCAAAGATTTTGTGTCGAAATAGTGTAAATCACACTATTTCGACTTTCTAT
>JAZSKL010000245.1:0-9622 GCA_045534855.1 Acutalibacteraceae bacterium | reverse complement strand
GTTAATAATACCGAAATTCCGATTTTTATTTCAGACTATGTACTTATTTCTTACGGAACAGGCGCAATTATGGCGGTTCCGGGACACGATACCCGTGACTGGGAGTTTGCTAAAAAGTTTGGTTTGCCGATTATTGAGGTTGTTTCCGGCGGTAATGTTGATGAGGCGGCATTTACCGATTGTGCTACAGGTACAATGGTTAATTCGGGCTTCCTTACAGGTCTTTCTGTTGAGGATGCAAAGAAAGCAATTCAGGATTGGCTTACTGAAAAGGGAATAGGTGAGCGCAAGACTAACTATAAGCTTCGTGACTGGGTATTCTCTCGTCAGCGTTATTGGGGTGAGCCAATTCCGGTTGTTCATTGCGAAAAGTGCGGTTATGTTCCGCTTGATGAAAGCGAGCTTCCGCTTGTATTGCCTGATGTTGAGTCTTATGAGCCTACAGATAACGGCGAATCTCCGCTTGCTAAAATGACTGATTGGGTAAATACCACCTGTCCGCACTGTGGCGGTCCTGCTAAACGCGAAACCGATACTATGCCTCAATGGGCAGGTTCTTCCTGGTACTTCTTGCGTTATTGCGATCCGCACAACGATAAAGAATTAGCTTCAAAGGAAGCTCTTGAGTATTGGACCTCTGTTGACTGGTATAACGGTGGTATGGAGCATACAACACTTCACCTGCTTTACAGCCGTTTCTGGCATCGTTTCCTTTATGATATCGGCGTTGTGCCTACTGCCGAGCCTTACGCAAAGCGTACAAGTCACGGTATGATTTTAGGAGAAAACGGCGAGAAGATGTCCAAATCGAGAGGCAATGTTGTAAATCCGGATGATATTATACGCGATTACGGTGCAGATGCTATGCGTGTATATGAAATGTTTATGGGTGACTTTGAAAAGGCTGCTCCTTGGAGTATGTCTTCAATCAAGGGAAGTAAGCGTTTCCTTGAAAAGGTTTGGGCTATGCAGGAGTGTCTTACTGATACTGAAGGCTACAGAAAAGAACTTGAAACCGAGTTCCATAAGACGATAAAGCGCGTTACAGAGGATATAGAAACCCTTAAAATGAATACTGCTATTGCCGCTTTGATGTCCTTACTTAATGCGGTAACTGCAACAGGCAGTATGACACGTGATGAGTTTAAAACCTTTATAACTCTGCTTAATCCTTTCGCTCCCCATATTACCGAGGAAATGTGGGAAAATGTAGGCTTTGAGGGTATGCTTAACCAAACAAAATGGCCTGAATACGATGAGGCAAAATGCGTTGAGTCAACAGTAGAAATTGCTGTTCAGGTTAACGGCAAAATCAGAGCCCGTATAAATGTTGCGGCTGATATTACTCAGGCTGATGCACTTTCTCTTGCAAAAGCCCAGGATGCTGTTATAAAGGATATTGACGGTAAAACAATAATTAAAGAGCTTTATGTTCCAAAGCGTCTTGTTAACATTGTTGTTAAATAATTTTTGATATTTTTAAACCCCCGGTAAACCTTAATTGGTTTATCGGGGGTTGTTGTATGTTTAATTATAATTCGAAATCTTCGGGTTTAAAGTCGTTTTTAGCAATTATTCTCTTGGGTGTACGCTTTAAAACATCGTATTCAAATTTTCTGCAGCTGTCGGTAGGGTCTGTAACTCCTCTTTTAAGGCAGAAAACCTCATTGGTATGCTCAAAAAACTGACCGTGTACACAGTACTGACAGGCAGGTGAAATATCCTTGTTAAAAAGCGGTTTTGCCACATTTATCATTCCTTTGTTTTTATTGTCCAAACATATTATATCAAATCATTCAGAATTTTTCTACCCCGATTTTTTGTAAAAAGTGTTAAAATCAGTAAAATCAGCATAATGAACAACGAAACGCTTACTGCAACACCCGAATAATGCCCTTGCGCGTTGAAAAATCTGTGATTGCTTACCGTGGGTGTGTAGGGCTTAAAGATTTTTATTGCTATAAAGGTGAAAACGGTAGACAGACTTCCGTGAAGTATTCTGAAAATAACAAATTGTTTTATTTTTATTCCTGTATCTTTGCAGGAGGCAAATATCTGAAACCAAACAGAAAAACCGCCAAAACCTAATAAAAAGGATGCTTTATATACATTTTTACCGTTTATTATTCCGTTTGTAACCTCGGTTAAGGATGAGATGTCATTTAATATTTCAAAATCATTTGCAAATAAGTTAATATAAGCGTTTAGGGTTGAAAAAAATATTACAAAAGCGCAAATACTAATCATAGTAGCTGATGCATCGGCTGCGGCACTTACAAAGGGATTATCTTCATATACGTAGATTTTTGTTGTATTTTCTGTTTTTAAAAACGGTAATGTTAATAATATAGGAACAAGCGAAGCTAAAATATGAGAAATAAAAAGTATATAACCTATTTTTTGATTATTAAAAATCCCGTTTCCAACCGCAATAACTATAAAAGCAGGTCCTGCATTTACACAACAGCAAACTAATCTTTGGGAATTTTCTTTTGTTAATTTTCCTTTAGAATATAATTCTTTAACAAGCCTTGCACCAATAGGATAACCGCCAAGCATTGATAGTAAAACTGTAAATATGATTTCGCCTTTTTGCTTTGAAAATCTCTTTAAAATACTTCCGAAATTGCTTTTGGTTAAATATAAAGCACAAACACTGAACGGAAAAAGTGACGGTATAATAACTCTTCCGCAAAGCAATACAGCATTTGCTGTTGCGTTTTTTCCTACCGTTGGAAAAAATAACATCAATGTTATAAAAATAAGGCAGAAAAACAACGGAAAATTTTTAAAAAATTTCATATACTCACCCAAAATCAATTCATGTTCAAAGTTATGCTGTGGGGAATATCATATATGAATAATTCATATTTTTACTGTAGTTGTTTTTGTAAAGGGGATTTTATATGTCGCGTAAAATTAACATTGAAATCGGTAAGAAAAAAGAAAAAGCGCGGCTTTTTAAAACTGCTGATGAATTACTGCAATCAAAGGTTATAAAAGGAACACATATTGAACTTTTTTCTAACAAAGAAATGATTTTAGAAGGATGTGCAGGTGTTTATGAATATACCGATTGCTATATTCGTTTAAATGTGGGTAAAGGCTCTTTGATACTTAACGGAAGTGATTTTGATATATCAAGCTTTGAAGAAAAAACTATTGTTTTAAAAGGAAATATATCCTCGATAGAATTTTGTGTGTAGGTGAAGTAATGTATAATTTTTTGCGTAGTATTCAAGGATATTTAACTGTAGAGATAAAGGGAGATTGTTCAGAGAGACTAATCAATAAAGCGGCTTTTGGGGGATTACACTTTTGGAATTTGAAATACAGAAAAAAATGTATTACAGGAAATATTTCAATAGATGATTTTAAAGAATTACGTGAAATAAAGCGAGGACTCGGCGTAGATATTACTATTGTTCAAAAGCACGGTTTACCATTTAAAATACATCGTTACCGTTATAGATACGGAATGTTTATGGGTGTTTTTATATTTTTTTCTATACTGTTTTTGCTTTCTCAATTTGTATGGACGGTTGATGTTAAGGGGAATATAAACGTAACTGAAAAAGAAATAATATCTTTATGTAAAGAACTTAATATTAAAGAGGGAATGTATAAAAATAATCTTAACAGTGCTGTGGATGCACAAAAATTGTTGTTAAAAAGTAAAAATCTTTCTTGGGCGGCGTTAAATCTTGAGGGATGTGTTTTAACCGTAAGCGTTACTGAAATGTGAAATGATATTCCTTTGAATGCAAACGAACCGTGTAGTCTTAAATCAACGGCAGACGGCACAATATTAAAAATTGATGTAACAGCGGGAAATGTTGAGGTTAAGGTGGGGGATACGGTAAGAAAAGGTGATATTCTTGTTTCCGGAATAGAAGAAACGGTTGAGGATGGAACACTATTCGTGCATTCTGACGGTACTGTTATTGCAAAAACAAGAAGATTGCTTACTGCTGAAGGTGATTTTTGCGAAGAAATCAGATTTTTAAACGGTAAAGTGAAAAAACATAAAGTTTTATCGTTTTTTTGGTTAGATATACCTTTGTATCTTGGAAAAATCAAAGGTGAATATGATTATAAAATTAAAGATACTCCTTTAAAGATTTTCGGTAAAAAAATACCTATAGGTTTTATTGAAAAAGAGTGTTATATGACCGAAACTAAACAAGTAAATTACAGCGAGGAAGAATTAAAGGAAAAATTACGCCGGAAAATTAAAAATCAAATCAAGGAATTGAAAATTGATGAATACGAAATATATGAGGAAAAGCTTGAATATACCGAGAGAGGTATAAGGGTTGTATGGCAAATAGATTCGGTAGAAAATATAGCTGAAAAAGAAAAAATTTTGTTAGTAAAAAATTGACAATTTAAGGCTTTTATGTTATATTAAAATATATATTGGGTGTGCTTGGAGGTTGCGCTTTGTTTGAACAAACAGTGGATATTGAACGCATTGAACATCTTGTAAATCTGTTCGGTAATTTTGATGAAAATATGAAACGTCTTGAAAAACAATACGGCGTTCAGGTTTTGTCACACGGTAGTCAGGTTAAAGTAAGAGGCGAAGTTTTGTCTGTTAATAAAACCTGCCGTGCAATAGGCTGTTTGCTTACAATGTTGAGTCGCGGAGAACAAATAACTTCTCAAAGCTTAGATACTGTTATTTCAATGGTGGATGACGGTGTTGATGATAAAATCTCCTCAATTACCAATGCGGATTGTATCTGCATCACCTCTAAAGGAAGACCTGTAAAGCCTAAAACACTTGGTCAAAGGCAGTATATTGATGCTATAAAGGATCACACCATTACTATCGGTGTAGGTCCCGCCGGTACAGGTAAAACCTACCTTGCGGTAGCCTTAGCGGTTCAGGCTTTCAGAAATAAACAGGTAAACCGCATTGTATTAACAAGACCTGCTATCGAAGCCGGTGAACACCTTGGCTTTTTGCCGGGTGATTTACAGCAAAAGGTAGACCCATATCTTCGTCCGCTTTATGATGCGCTTTTTGATATGCTCGGAGCTGAAAATTTCCAACGCTGTCAGGAGCGTGGAGATATTGAGGTTGCGCCGCTTGCCTATATGCGCGGCAGAACATTGGATGACAGCTTTATCATTCTTGACGAGGCGCAAAATACAACAAGCGAGCAAATGAAAATGTTTTTAACACGTTTGGGATTTAATTCCAAAGCGGTTGTTACAGGTGATGTAACCCAGATTGATTTACCTACAGGTAAAAATTCAGGACTTATTGAAGCGGTTAAAATACTCAAGGGTATAGATGATATTGCAACCGTTAAGTTAACAACAAAGGATGTAGTTCGCCACCGTTTAATTCAAAAGATTATAAATGCGTATGAACGGGCGGCAAATAAATAATAAAAGAGGAATTGCAAAATGGGAGTAAAAGTAAATATTACAGACAAGCAAAAGAAAATCAAATTACCAACCGGCACTCGCTTGCTGATTCGTAAATCCTGTATTGCTACATTGGAGGAAGAACAGTTTGTTTTACCTGCTGAAGTTGAAGTTTCTCTTGTAAATGATGAACAAATCAAGGAAATGAATTCTAATTTCCGTAATATAGATGATTCAACGGATGTTCTTTCTTTTCCGCTTGGTATAGACGGTAATTATGATACCAACCCTGAAACCGGTGCTAAAATGCTTGGAGATATCGTTATTTCGGTTGAACACGCCTTTGCACAGGCTGACCTTTACGGTCATGGTCTTGAGCGTGAAATCGCCTTTTTAACCGTTCATTCAATGCTTCATCTATTGGGTTATGACCATGTAAACGGTGGTTTGGAACAAGCTATTATGAGAGAAAAGGAAGAGCAGATCCTTGAAAGATTGGGTCTTGCTATTAACAAGATTTAATTATGGAACAAAAATCTGCTTTTATAACGATTATCGGTAGACCTAATGTTGGTAAATCGTCTCTTATGAATAAGATGCTCGGTCAAAAGGTTGCTATTGTTTCGGATAAACCGCAGACAACCCGAACACGCATTATGGGTGTTTTAACAAAAAATGAAAACCAACTTGTTTTTATTGATACACCCGGTTTTCATAAACCGCGCAATCTTTTAGGTCAGAATATGATTAAAGCAGTGGGCGAGGGTCTTGGAGATGTTGACGGTGTTGTGTTGGTTGTTGATGCTGCGCCGGATTTTAAGTTTGACCCCGAAAATTTACCTCCTGCCGAAATTCAACTGATTGAAAATTTACGCACTAAAAAACTGCCTTGCGTTCTTGTAATCAATAAAATTGATATGCTTCCCGAAAAGGAAGTTTTGCTTGATATGATTTCGGCATATACAGCAGTTTATCCGTTTGAAACTGTTATTCCGCTTTCAGCAAAAACAGGTGACGGCGTTGATATTTTAAAAGATGAACTGCTTAAATTTTCTCGTGTTTCACCGCACTTTTTCCCTGATGACGAAATCACTGACCAAAGTGAAAAGGTTATGGTTGCGGAAATGATAAGAGAAAAACTTCTGCGTAATTTAAGTCGCGAGGTTCCTCATGGAATTGCTGTGGCACTCGAAAAATTTTACGAACGTGATACAACCTCGGGTGAGCCTATACTTGAGGTTGATGCGGTGATTTACTGCGAAAAAGAATCGCATAAAAGTATAATTATAGGCAAGGGCGGCGCAATGCTTAAAAGAATCGGAATGCACGCCCGTTATGAAATTGAACAGTTTTACGGAATACGTGCTTCTGTAAAATTATGGGTAAAGGTTAAGGAAGATTGGCGCAACCGTGAGAATCTTATTCGTTCTTTTGGTCTTGACTGATATTTCCTGAAATATTTTTTGCGCCTTCGCAAACAATTGTTAATGTAAGACATAGTTTTACTTTATTGACACTGCTTGCGGAGGTTGTTTTATGGAACAGGAAAAATTCTGGTTACGTTTTGTTTTAAGCGGTAGGGTTGATGACTATTTGCGCTTTAATGATGTGCGCAGACAAAACGAAGTAAATTACGGAGGAACAAATGCGTTTCACAACACAAGGACTTGTTATTCGGGAAAAGAATATAGGGGAGAACGACCGACTTGTAACCCTCCTGACAGGTGATCAGGGGGTTATTCGTGCATTTGCGGCAGGCGCTAAAAATATCAAAAGTAAAAAGGGTGCTGCAACAGGCTTGCTTTCCTATTCAAGTTTTACAATACTAAAAAAGAACGATACATATAAGATTTACGAAGCTACACCCATACGTGTTTTTTTCGGTGCGGGAAGTGATATTGTAAAGCTATCGCTTTCACAGTATTTCTGTGAGCTTTGTGCTGTTTTGGTTCCTGCCGATACTAATTCGGAAGAATATTTAAGGCTGATATTAAATTCGTTGCATTATCTTTTATCTGATGAACGTAAAAGCGAAATTATTAAAGCTATTACCGAGCTTCGTCTTGCTTCTATTTCGGGGTATACACCAAACCTTGTAGCCTGTGACGGATGCGGTAAATTTGAGGATAATGTAATGAATTTCTGTCTTAATGACGGTAAGATACTTTGTAATGATTGTAAGAAAAATGAATACAATATCCCCTTAAATCGAACAATGCTTTCGGCAATGAGACATATTGTTTATTCTGAATTTAAAGGGCTTTATTCCTTTGATATTCCTCTCGATGATGCAAAAAACTTATCGAAAGTTACTGAAAAATATATAGTTACTCAAACAGAACATAATTATAAAACTTTAGATTTTTACAATAGCATATTGTAATTGAAATCGAGGAAAATTTATGCTTAAAAATAATTCAAAATCTATTAAAACACTTGAACTTGACAGTGTTTTAAAGCGATTATCGGAAGAAGCTTCTATTTCGGATGCTTCCGAGCTTGCGCTTTCTTTAACACCTCAAACCGATATTGAAACGGTACGCGAATTACTTAAAAATACCGATGATGCATATCAGCTTATGGCAAGATATGCCGCTCCGTCTTTCGGAAGCGCGGTTAATATTTCATCTGCGCTTACCCGTGCTGATGTCGGTGCATCGCTGTCTATAAAGGAACTTTTGGATATTGCCGAGGTTTTGCGTATAATACGCTCGGTTAAAAATTGGAGAACAAACTGTCAGGGAGTGGGAGAAACCTCCCTTGAGCATTATTTTGATGCTTTAAATCCTAATAAGTACCTTGAGGATAAAATAAATTTTGCTATAAAGAATGAGGAAGAATTAAATGATAACGCTTCCTCGGCGCTTGCGGATATTCGTAGGAAAATCACCTCTCGTTCATCAAAAATAAGAGAAGGTCTCGAGAAAATAATCAGAGGTGCAACTGCAAAATATTTGCAGGAGGCACTTATTACCCAGCGTGACGGTAGATTTGTTGTTCCTGTAAAGGCAGAACATAAAAATGAAATAAAGGGTATAGTTCACGATACATCTGCAACGGGTTCAACCTTGTTTATAGAACCTATGGCGGTTGTTGAAACCAATAATGAAATTCGTGTTCTGAGAATCAAAGAACAGGAAGAAATTGCTCGTATTCTTGCAGAACTGTCTGCTGAAGCCGCAAGCTTTGCAGATAGCATTAAGCATTCATATAACGCCTTGGTTGAGCTTAATCTTATCTTTGCAAAGGCAAATCTTGCATATAAAATGAAGGCTGTAACTCCAAAGCTTAACGATAAGGGCTATGTTTATTTAAAGCGCGCCCGTCATCCGCTTATTCCGCACCGTACTGTTGTGCCGATAACGGTTCATCTTGGTGGAGAATATGATTCGCTTATAATAACAGGACCTAATACAGGCGGTAAAACCGTAACACTAAAAACTATAGGTTTGTTAACGCTTATGGCAATGTGCGGTTTGATGATACCTGCCGATGATAACAGTGAAATTTCTATATTTAAGCATATTTTTGCCGATATAGGCGATGAGCAAAGTATCGAACAATCTTTATCTACGTTTTCATCACATATGGTAAATATCATTTCCGTGCTTAATGAATGTGATGATAGCTCACTTGTTTTGTTTGATGAGCTCTGTGCAGGTACTGACCCTATTGAGGGAGCAGCGCTTGCTAAATCAATATTGATGAAGCTTATGGATAAAAAGGCAAAAATTGTGGCAACAACTCATTATGCAGAACTAAAGGCTTATGCGCTTGATACCGAACGCGTAGAAAATGCAAGCTGTGAATTTGATGTTGCAACACTTAAACCGACCTATAAGCTGATTATAGGTGTTCCCGGCCGCTCAAACGCGTTTGCTATTTCTAAACGCTTGGGACTTCCTGATGATATAATCGATACGGCAAAGCTTAACCTATCGGAGGATGATTTGCGCTTTGAAAGGGTTGTAGCAAGCCTTGAAAAAGCTCGTCAAACCGCCGAAAGTGAGCGAGAACAAGCAGTAAAATTAAGGGCACAGTTAGATGAAGCAAAACGTAAGTCGGATATGCTTGAGCATGAGTTTAAAATCAAGCAGGAAAAGCTTATGGAACAGACCCGAGAAAAAGCGGCGGCTGTTCTTGAAAATGCGCGTTACCGTTCAAGTCAGCTTTTAAATGAACTTGAGGAAATTAAAAAAGGCTTTACTGCCGAAAATGCTGCAAAGATGCTTGATAAAGCAAG
>JAZSKL010000067.1:0-5206 GCA_045534855.1 Acutalibacteraceae bacterium | reverse complement strand
TATAGGAATATCTTTTTCAAAAGCATCTTGAAAGAGACTTTTTTGCTTAATTATTTTGTATGCCTGGACACAAACTGTTGTAATTAGTAAAAGCAAAATTATAATCAATACAACCGCAAATCTTCTTGAAGTATTGATATAAATTCGGTTATTTTGTTTTCGTTTTATTCTTTTGATATTCATAATTTCAATTTTAAAATTATTTGAAAATTCTAAATTAACATTCTCTTCGCAGCAGGGGATAAAAGAATAGTCCTCATTTATAACCTCTCTTAATGCGCAGTTGAATTCATATTTTGAAATTGACATTTATTTTCCTCCTTTTTGAATTAAATCAATAAGTATTTTTTTACCTCGTGTAATTTGTTTTTTAGTTGCCGAAATTGTTTGATTAAGTGATAAAGCGGTTTGCTTAACCGTAAGTCCCAAAACAAAATGATAATATAACACATAACGATACTTTTCGTTTAATTTTCTTAATGTGTATTTTATTTCATCATAATCTATTTTATCACATATTGTATTTATAAAACTTTCATCAGAAATATCATTTGTGAGGTTATATAATGACGAATTAAATTCATCATCATATATGAAGCTTCTTTTTTGATTTACTTTAATCATATTTAAAGATGTGTTTTTGGTTGCTTTCAAAAGATAATTTCTTAAATCGGTTTTATTATTTATTGAATTAACAATATCCCAATTTTTAGTG
Organism: Acutalibacteraceae bacterium; assembly: GCA_045534855.1. Classification (GTDB taxonomy): domain Bacteria; phylum Bacillota; class Clostridia; order Oscillospirales; family Acutalibacteraceae; genus UBA737. The sequence goes on along the minus strand of JAZSKL010000067.1, from coordinate 4,491 downwards.
GCGATTTTTAAAAATACAGTACTTACCGCATCTTCTGCATCATCAGTATTTTTTAGTATAGAATTTGCCATAACAAACATTTGCTTACGATACGAATAATAAATATCCTCAAACAGTCTTTTATTTTCTTCTTCATCAATATAAGTTAAAAATATGTTAATCATTTTGCACCTCGAAATCGAATTCAATAATACAACAATTTAAAATACCAAATAGGGGACAACTTTTTATTTTATGATACAATAATTTTATTAAAATATAAAGTAATAAACACACAATAGTTTGAGATTTTTATTAGTTTTAAAACTATATATAGTGCGGTTTACATAATAAGTTGACATAATATTTTACAAATAAAAATTAACCATTGACAAGTTAAGGAAAATAGTGTATAAATAATATTAGAAAAGCAAGTTTTGCCTTATTTAAGACATTTTTATGCTTAAACTTTCAGCTCTTAAAACGGTGTATTTTAGGAGGCTGATTTTTTAACGCCTATTTTCAGGTTTACATAATTTGGTTGTTTCTCTATATATAGTATTTCAAATATCAAGAAAAGCAAAATCTTGTACTAAATATATCGGCATATCTTGTCCGCTGTTCTCATATACTTTTTTTAGAAAGCGGAGGGATATATATGAGAAGAGGAACAGTTTTAAATTTAAGACGCTTCAAGCTTCTTGAGATGCTTAAAAACAATAAAATATTAGTTTTGCTTTGTGTTTGTTTTTCGTTAGGTATAATAATCGGTACGGTTGTTTATTCTTTTGAAAGTGATGCAGTAATAAAAATGGCTTCAAATCGTTTTGAGCGTTTTACCGATATAAGAATAAACGGTACGTTTGGTTCGGTTTTTATTAGCTCTCTATTTTCTTTACTTTTATTTTTGATTGCCGTTTACATATCAGGTACTTCAATGCTTGGCATAGTTTTAGTGCCGCTTATAGTATTTTTCAGAGGATTTTATGACGGCAGTTTGTCAGCGTTTTTATACAGTGAATTTCAATTAAAAGGTATAGCGCTCAATGCAGTTTTGATTATTCCGCCGTCTATACTGTTTATAATAGGTTTTATATATGCTTCACAGCAATCTATAAATTTTTCGTGGACTATTGCGCGTCTGACACTACCGCATACTTCACCTATTAACCTATTTTTATACTTCAAAAGCTACTGTACGCATTATTCTTTAATTTTGATTACGGTTTTGCTGTCGGCTTTAACGGATGCCGCAGTTTCAAGATTTTTTCTTCCTTTTTTCCAAATTTAATTCAGAAAGGCAGGTGCAATATTTTGGAAACATTAACAGCTTTTAAAGAATATCTTTTAAATGAAAAAAGATCCTCTGATAATACTGTTCAGTCTTATTTAAGAGATGTTGGTCAGTATCTTGAATATTGCGCCAAGGTACCGGGGTATAACTATCTTGATGCCTCTGCCGCTGATTTACAGCATTATCTCGATTATCTATCTTCTATAGGTAAATCAGAAGCTACTTGTACGAGAATGTTAGCATCTGCTCGTTGTTTTTATAAATATTTAGCCTTTAAGGGTAAATCTAAAGCAAATCCGGCTGAAGGAATAAAGATGCAAAAGCATATTCCTAAACTTCCGGGAGTATTAGAAGCCAATGAGGTTATGAAATTGCTTTCCCAACCATCGGGTAATGATTACAAAAGCATAAGAGATAAAGCTATGCTAGAAATTTTATACGCTACGGGCATGAAGGTTTCGGAGCTTATGGAGCTTGAGCTTTCAGATGTCAATTTACAAATCGGTATCGTACATATTAAGGATACGCGTAGTGAAAGAATCGTTCCGCTTTATCCTGCGGCTGTAAAAGCTGTATCAAATTATTTGTTAAATGTTCGTCCTGCGATTGTTATTGATGAAAGCTGTGTCAGATTTTTTACTAATATGAACGGACAACCCATGTCACGACAAGGCTTTTGGAAAATAATAAAACATTATTCCGAAGCGGCAGGAATTAAAAAGGATATTACACCGCATACTTTGCGACATTCCTTTGCGGCGCATCTTTTGGAAAACGGCGCTCAGCTTAAATATATAAAGGAAATGCTCGGTCATTCGGATGTTTCATCAACACAAATTTATGCGCAGTTTGTAAAAAGCAAATATACCGCAGATTATACAAGATTTCATCCTCTTGCTAAATAAAAAGAGTCGCTTATGCGACTCTTTTTTCACACTTTGAAATATTTTGCATAATATAAAATAAAGAATTTCATTACCGTGATTAAAACCGATAAAAAACGGTAAACATAATTTTAGAAAATATTTCGGAGCGTGAAATAAAAATGAATATAAAACGTGGCGATATATATTATGCCGATTTAAGTCCTGTTGTTGGCTCTGAACAAGGCGGTATAAGACCGGTTCTTATAGTTCAGAATGATGTTGGCAACCGTTACAGTCCTACTGTAATAGCTGCCGCAATTACAAGCCAGCAAGACAAAACAGATCTTCCCACACATATTAAAATTACGGCACAAGGTAGCGGTTTGCAACGCGACTCCATAATTTTGCTTGAGCAGGTAAGAACAATTGATAAAAAGCGCTTAAAAGAACGTATGGGAGCTTTGGATGTTGGTTCAATGGATAGAGTTGATCAAGCGCTTTCTGTCAGTTTTGGATTGTCGTAAATACTATACAAAAGCACGAAGCTGATTCGTGCTTTATTTTTTGTCATAAAGTATATTTTGTCCTCATATTTATTAACAGATATGTAAAATAGGTTCGGAGGAATGTTTATGACAAGCACAAATATATATCAGGATATAGCCGCACGTACGGGTGGAGATATCTATATCGGAGTTGTTGGTCCTGTACGTACGGGAAAATCAACCTTTATAAAACAGTTTATGGATCAACTTGTACTTCCTAATATTACAGAGGATTATCAAAAAGAACGCGCAAACGATGAATTGCCTCAATCTTCATCCGGTCGTACAATTATGACAACCGAACCAAAATTCATACCCGAAAAAGGGGTAGAGATAAAGGTAGATAAAACGGCTGCTATGAACGTGCGTCTGATTGATTGCGTTGGCTATATTGTTCCAAGTGCGTTAGGTTACATTGAGGGAGATCAGCCAAGAATGGTTAATACACCTTGGTTTGATGAATCTATTCCGTTTAATATGGCGGCTGAAATCGGTACACAAAAGGTTATAAACGAACATTCAACAATTGGTTTGGTAATTACAACAGACGGCAGTATAAGTGATATACCAAGAAGCGAATATGCCGAAGCTGAAGAAAGGGTTATCGGAGAATTAAAACAGATTGACAAACCTTTTATTGTTTTGCTTAACTGTATGTATCCCGAAGCAGATGAATCGAAGGCTTTGGCAGAAGAAATATCAAAAAAACACGATGTAACCGTTATTCCTGTAAATTGCCTTGACCTTACAGAAGCTGACATCAGAATGATATTGGCAAAAGTTCTTTTTGAGTTTCCTGTACATGAAATCGGGTTCTATTTTCCACGGTGGATAAACACTTTGCCTGTATCACATTGGTTAAGAGCCGACCTTACAGGTGTAATAAAGGATGCGGCATCAGACATACGTCATATTAGGGATATAAAACGATTTGAAAGCGTTTTTGAACATAGTGATAACGTAGAGGGCGCACGTATAAAAGGCGTTGATTTAGGTTTAGGAAGCGCTATGATTGATATACAGGTAAAAAACAGCTTATTTTATAAGGTTCTCGCCGAGACAACAGGTCTGCTGATTGAGGATGAGCAGGAACTGATGAATTGTATGAAAGAATTGGCTGAAATAAAAACAGATTATATGCGTGTTAAAGATGCATTAGACGAAGTAGAAGCTACCGGCTATGGTATTGTTATGCCACGTCTTGAGGAATTAACGCTTGAGGAACCTGAAATAATGAAGCAGGGGGGACGTTACGGCGTTAGACTTCGTGCTTCTGCTCCTTCAATACATATGATGAAAGCTGATATTACCACCGAGGTAAGTCCTATTGTCGGTAGTGAAAAGCAGTCGGAAGATTTGGTTATGTATCTGTTAGATCAATTCGAGGATGATCCGGTTAAGATTTGGGATTCAAATATTTTTGGAAAATCACTTAACGAGCTTGTTAACGAGGGGTTGCATACAAAGCTTGCAAGAATGCCTATTGATGCAAGAATTAGGATACAGGAAACCATAGAACGCGTAATTAACGAGGGCTGTAACGGTTTAGTTTGTATAATTTTGTAATAATAGGTAAAAAAAAGATTGTTATTTTTTTAACAAAAGTAATTTTGCATTTTTTGCATCTTGTCTTAAAGAAGAGTTATCCGGTACATTTTAAATAATTTATTAAATAGAATGTAGGGTATTAAAATTATCAAACTTTAATAAGTAATAATACAAAACAAAATACAATTAAATATGTTTTCATTTAGTTTATAATAAAATAAATAATCCGCTGGAAATATTTTTTTCAATGAAAGTATCG
>JAZSKL010000101.1:0-7321 GCA_045534855.1 Acutalibacteraceae bacterium | reverse complement strand
GCTTGCTTAAGTCTTTGTGCTTGCGGGGAAAGCAGTAACAACAGCGGTGACACTCTTACCGCAAGTGTATCAAAGGATGGTGACAATGTAAGCTACAGCATCGGCTCATACACAAAGGATGATCAAAAGTTCTATTTTGCCGATGATGTAAAGGTAAAGGGCTTTGACGATACATTCGGTTCATCTTATGTAGCAGAGCTTTATGTTAATTTAGATGACCCCGACAGCCACAAGGCTAATACGGTACAAATCGAGGTTATCGACCTTGATGAAAACGGTAATCAGGTTAAGAAAATCGAAGACCGTTACACCGTTACCGAGCTTACCGTTAAGGACGGCTCTATTGACTACATTGTTTCGGTAAACAATTACATAAATGATTTTGCTTGGGTTAAATTAGGTCTTTTAATGCTTCTTGGTGCAGGTATTCTTTTAACTCTCGCAACCAAGGTTTTCCAAATACGCCATATACCTACTTGGTGGAAAAAAACTATCGGAGGTGTATTTAAGAAGGACAGCAAAGCAACTAAAAACGCTGACAAAAAGAGCATTTCGCAGTTTCAGGCGCTTTGTACTGCCCTTGCCGCAACCATTGGTACAGGTAATATTGCAGGTGTTGCCGCCGCTATCGTTATAGGCGGTCCCGGTGCTGTTTTCTGGATGTGGATTGCCGCATTCTTCGGAATGATGACCAACTTCTCCGAAAATGTTCTCGGTATCTTCTTCCGCCGCCGCAATAAAAACGGCGAATGGTCGGGCGGACCGATGTACTACTTGCGTGACGGACTCGGCTCTAAAAAGGGCTGTAAGCATATTGGTAAAATTCTTGCAGTTCTCTTCTCTATATTTGCAATCCTCGCCTCTTTTGGTATAGGAAATATGGGTCAGGTAAACAAAATCACTATCAATATTCAGTCTGCTTTCTTCGGCGATAATACATTAGGCACAGTTGCAGGTATACCCACAACCAGCCTTCTTATCGGTATTGCTCTTGTTATTATAGGCGGTCTTATTATCATTGGCGGATTACAGCGTATCGCATCGGTTGCTGAAAGGGTTGTACCCTTTATGGCAATACTTTATGTAGTAGGCTCTCTTGCTATATTCTTTATAAATATAGATCAGGTTGGCGCAATATTCTCTTCTATATTTAAGTTCGCATTCGGTGTTGAAGCTGCAGTTGGCGGTGTTGCAGGTGCAACTATTAAAACTGTTATTACACAAGGCTGTAAGCGCGGCGTATTCTCAAACGAAGCAGGTCTTGGTTCATCTGTTCTGGTTCACTCCTCCTCCAATGTTAAGGAGCCTGTTACACAGGGTATGTGGGGTATCTTCGAGGTATTCTTTGATACTATGATTGTCTGCACAATGACCGCTGTTGTTGTTCTTTCAAGCGGTTACATTGACCTTGAAACCGGTCTTGCAATAAGCAACGAAGTTAACGATGCTACACTCGTTGCATCCGCATTCGGCGCAAACTTCGGTAAATTCGGTGAAATGTTTATTGCTGTTGCAATGCTTCTCTTCGCATTTACTACCGTTCTCGGTTGGTCGCAGTACGGCTCAAAGGCTGTTGAGTATCTATTCGGCGAAAAATCGGTTAAATTCTACCGCGTATTCTTCGTTCTTATGATTATCTCCGGCGCTATTATGACATCTTCACTCGCTTGGGATATTTCCGATACATTTAACGGACTTATGATGATACCCAACCTTATAGGTGTTGTTGTTCTCTTCCCGTTGGTTATGAAGATTACCAAAAACTATGTAAACCGCCGTATTAAGGGCAAAAATGAAAAGCCAATGCTTTCATCTAACCCTGAAATACAAGCTGAAGCCGAGGTAGCAGTTGCCGCAGGCGAAGATTGATTTTAAGCAATTAAAAAAGTTATAAAAACAGCGTAAGAAGTGCATCTGACTTCTTACGCTGTTTAAATTTTAATATCTGATTTTTAAGGTTTGCAATTTCCGCAGGGAGAGTATCCGTTAGAAAGAAGATTCTCTCGGTTTCCTGTATATTCCTTACGGTTTTGCTCACTTATATCCTTTACCGAACCACATTCGGGATAATGGAATTTATTTGAATTTATATTGATTATATACTTTTCGGTGGCGGCGGGTACATCCTCTGCGTTACCGCCGTTCTTATCGATGCGGCTTTGACCTGTTTTGTAATCTATAACAACACCCGGCTGAACATTATAAGCATAAACATTAAAGCTTATACCCTCACCTTTATCCTCAATCGAATATGCTTCCATCTGAACACCGCTTGCAACAAGATTTTCACCCTCGAAAATCGGCGTTACGCGGTAAAGAACATGGTTACTTGTTTCCTTTACATAATCGGCGATCATATTTTCAAAAGGCAGCATACCCTGAACATTCAGGTATCTTGTTCCGGTAATAAGATTACATTCATTTGCATTTTCACCCGTTAACTGAAAGCCTATGAGGTGGCAACGGTTATATAGGTATTTACCATCAACAAAATCATACTTTGCAGTAACCCAACCGCTCGGCTTTACAGCACCTATGTTTCCGCGTTCTTCAGTAGGCATAATATCGCGCCCAACACAAGCCATTACAACACCGCATCTGCCCAAACCGTCAAGCTCGCTGTATTTCTCATAGGATTTATCTGTTATATCCTTATCATCAAACTGCGGAACATTATCATTAACGGCTATGTATGGCGAAGCATCATATTCGGGCAAATCATCAAGCGTTACAGTACCGCCCGATAAGACTGTAGGTTTACTTACAACATCTTTTTTTACCGTTTCACCCGAACAGCCGCTAAACAGTAAAGAAATAACTAAAATTACACTTAATAAAATGCTTAATTTGCTTCGGCGCATATTTCATAAACCTCCTTGGTGATTTTTTCATGGGAATTACCCGCAAAATCACTTCTGCCGCAAAGCTTTAATCGACTGTCAAACAAAGCAACGTCCAAAGAAAAATCAGAAGGATAACGCCTGTTCCATTTATATACTATCAGCTTTGAAGCTTTATTTATGTATTCCGAAATACCTCTTTCCTCAACAAAACAGCAATCCCCCGATTCGGCAGTTTCAATAAAGTCATCCGAAACAGTAATCTCTGCCCCGCTGTTTTCAAACAGCACCTTGGAATACTCGCATATTCTAACACATTTTGAAACATTATTCAATACATCATCAATAACAGCTTTATCCCTGCTTTGACGGCGGTGATTAAACATCATACCGCCATTATCATCAATACAAACAACAAGTATCATAAACAAAACTCCAAACTATGTAAAAATTTCCCGACAGCGAATAGTTGCCGGGAAAAAGTAAAACATAAAAAGTGCAGTAAGCGCATTAAACACATTTTTGCGCGGTTAAATACTATTTGAAAAAGGTTTGAACGCCGTCAACAAATTCACCGACAGCTTTAACCATTTTAGTTGAACCCTTTGTCATATTCTGGCGGTCCTTTAAAAGCATTTTGCCAACCGTAATAGCGGCAGCGCCTGCAACCATACCCGCACCAAGACCTTTAACAAAATTTTTTGAGCTTTTCTGCATACACAATCCCTCCCTTTCACAAATAGCATTTCCCTAAAATTGAGGTTTATGTGTATTGTAAAAAAACTTTAACGCTCGCGGATAACTTCGGCGCGACCGCCACGGATTACCTTTAACTTACGGCGGCGAATACGCGCAAACAAACGCTTTTCAAAAGCGGCAAACTTATCCTCGTGAAAAACCGCATATATAACAAAGGCAACAGCAGCAAATTCTAAAATTGTAGTAATAAACATTCCGAAATTCATAGCATTTCCTCCGCCGAACATTTGTTCGTTATCTTTATTATAGCGCATAACTTTTTATTTGTCAAGCACTTTTTACAACTTTATTCTACAAAATTCGCAGTCCTAAAATAAGGACTGCGAATTGTTTTTTAGAATATTTTTTAATTTTTCCGAGGAAAGCAAAATTACCTCAACCAACTAAATCAAAAGCCGGAGGCACAGGTATTATATTACCTATTGCAATCATTTTTTTGATTTTCACCAAATCCTTAACATTTACTTTTCCATCATTGTTTATATCATAAATCATATTTGAATTTTCGGAAAGTATTGAAAAACGGACATTTAAAATATCATCAGCATTTACTCCGCCGTCTCCGTTTATATCGCCTTCGTTGCTTTTAGGTGTAACAACTGCGTAAAATCCGTATTTCTGGAAGCTGTTATCAGAAAGAAGCTTAATTTTAACGGTATCGCTCAAAATATTTATATTTTTTCCCGAAAGCTCTTTACCGCTGTACTCTCCTATGAGGTTATCATTTCCGTCATAAATATAAATAATATCATATTTTTCTTCGGTTTCGGTTTCTTCGGAAAATGCAACGCTTAAATGATCTGCTCCTACTTTTGTTACAATCCAGGTGTAGTTGCTGTTAGCGTCGTATGTATGGGCAGATTCTACAACCTCTGTTCCGATATTACAAGTTACACACTTACCGTTTTTGTAAAAATGTCCGCCTTTAATTTCAGTAACACTCTTATAAGCACAAGTGTCGCACTTAGCAACCCTTTCCCCGCCCGAATTACAGGTGGCAGGATTAAAATATATACTATTATAATTATGAGGTGCTACAGCAATTTCCTTTTCATCTTTACCTCCGCAAACAGAGCATTTGCCAACCTTAATACCCGTTTGTGTACAGGTTGCTTCTTTGATTACATCCCATTCCTCACAAGTATGACCTAAAGCAGGAATCTCGGTAATTCTTGAACGATAATTACAACCTACATATATACAATGAATAGATTTCTCGCCTGCTTCTGTACAGGTAGGCTGCTTATCGGTTGTCCAATAATTAGGAAGGAATTTATGTGGATTTGCAGGGATTATATATTGTTTTTGTTCGGTACATCTCTCACAAGTAACCGTTTCTATTATTTCGGTAGAATTACCATGTTCATCGGTTATTGTTTGTTCCGGAAATTTATGACCTAAAGCAGGCTCGGATTTTGTTTCTTTTGCTCCGCAAGAGCAGGTACGGATTTTCTGTCCCTCGGTTTCACAGGTTGGTAATTTGTTTGTTACCCACGAACCCCAAGAATGAGTATGACCGCCGGTGGTTGTAAAACTTTTTAAATCACTAATGTATTCAATTCCAAAACGGGTAATCCAAACCTTATAATAATATGTTGTTCCCGCTTTTAATGTGCCATACCATTTTTGTGTTCCGTAGAATATTCCTTGTAAAGCATTTCCGTTACTATCATATCCGTTTGTATTTAAAGTTTCTGTAATCTTTGTTAAATTGTTAGGGTTTGTTCCTATATATATGCCTGCCGCTGTCATTGTAGGACCGTAAGCACCAAATACACCGTGTATCGTTGCGCTTGTATTTGTAATATCGGTTGCATATACATTACTAAACGGAGTTAAATAGGTCAATGGATCTACTGCATACGCATCTGAAAAACCGTTCTTAAACACCGCAAGATGTAAATGCGGTCCTGTAGAATTACCGGTAGAGCCAACATTACCAATCTGCTGTCCGGCGCTAACCGCTTGACCGTTAGATACACAAACATAACTTAAATGAGCATACATAGCTTTTATTCCGTTAGGATGTTGAATCGCAACATGATAACCTGCGCCGATATGACCACAATTAGAACAATAAGCATTGGCAGATGTACTTGCCATTGAAGCACAAAAAACCGTACCCTGATTTATAGATTTTACAGCAACGCCTACTCCTGCTTCTATATCAAGAGCTTCGTGTTCTGAAGAAAAACCTCTTGCAAATATTTGCCCTTCAATAGGCCACACATATCCTTCAACAGTTGCCGCTTGAACAGATTTTGTTGAGATTGTTATTGAGGCGAAAATAATTACCAAGCTCAACATTACCCCTATTATTTTTTTCATAAATAAAACTCCATTTCATTTTAATAATAATGATATAAAAATACATCACCTCTATAAAAGAAAATCAATAAAATTCTTTTTTAAGGCGCATGTCCCTACACCATAAGTTTAAATTTTACCAAAAAGAATATTTACCACGCAATATACCTAATATATATTACAGACATATCACATTTTTAACCTCTTTTAGGGAAATTATACCGCAATTTGCAGTAAAAGTCAATACCGCAAATTGCAGTAGAATATAATGCTTTGAGGGGTGAACAACTATGTTTCGCAGGATTCGTGATTTGCGTGAAGACCACGATATGACACAAAAGCAAACTGCTGTTTTACTAAACTGTTCACAACAGGTTTACAGTAATTACGAACTTGGACAACGCGATATACCTACGGACATACTAATTAAGCTTTCTAATATTTACAAGGTTTCTGTTGATTATATATTAGAGCTTACCGACAATCCGGATATACAAAAATAAAAGTGGGGCTGTCTCAATTTTTAATTGAGACAGCCCCTTGGTGTATGAGTACTTCACAGGTGACCGGAATTGTAAGAAGATACAAAACCAATAATTATCATAATTACCGCATAAATTAAGAAGGCCATTAGGCATCCTCTTTTATAAAACGGCTTTGATTCTCCTGAATTTTTTACAGAAAAATATCTTCCGGCTCTTACGTCTTTCTCAAATTCAATAAAAGCTACATACTCACTGTCTATGTAGCCACTGCGGTCATTATACCATTTTTGTTGGCAATATTGTTGAGCTAAACGAATTGCCGTCTGCTTTGCTACATCATCACTAACACCCGGATTTAATGACTTGCAATAATCTATTCCGTTTTGCAATATTGAACTGTTCTCCATATAATTACGTATTTTCTCTGTATCAAATGTTGTTATTTTCATTTTTCATTTCCTTTCTAAAAATACGACTCCTTAAAATGATTATACAACGGTATATTACAGCTATTAAGTAATATATTAGTATTATAACTACGCATTTTTAGTGTGTCAAGTAATTTTAGAAATAATATAGTATAATAATATATATGAAGAATCATTGTAGAAATATTATACTATGAAAGGAAAAATCAAATGAATCGAATAAGGGATTTGCGCGAAAGCAAAGGGTTGCGGCAAATCGATGTAGCCAACGCAACAGGTATTGACCAAAAAACTTTATCGAATTATGAAACAGGCAAAACCAACCCCGACAGTTATGCCCTTATAAAATTAGCCGATTTTTTTAATGTTAGTATAGATTATATAGTTGGTAGAATTGATGATACTTTTTCTAACAAAGCCCGTGTTGAAATTTACAAAAAAATAGATGTTATAAAGCAAGAGCTTAACGAAATTAAAAAATTTCTATAATAACAAAAACATA
>JAZSKL010000268.1:0-2433 GCA_045534855.1 Acutalibacteraceae bacterium | reverse complement strand
AAAGCTATCTGCAAGCAGGGATCTTCCCGGTGCGCTTGAAGAGTGTGCAGAAGCCAGAGTAATTTTAAGGGAAATATATGAGGAACAGCATTTAAATATTGAAAATATTTTTTAAAAAACTATTTTTTTAGCTATATATTCTGCTATTATACGATAACCTGAACTATTTGGATGCAACGCATCGGATGCAAAATAATCATTACTTCGCGTAAACTCATCATACAAACCGTGATAAACATCCATAAACTGCAAGGAATACTCTTTAGCCACATCCTGAAGCATAGGAAATATATAATTGATGTAAAGCGGATCGCGTTCCAGCCAATCTCTTTCGGTTTGTTGTTTTTTCATATCATAGCGCTTCATTGGAGTACCTGTTGCGATAATAACATCAGGCTTTGACGGCAAATCAAGATAATGCTCAACTATTTTGCAAAATTCCATTTTAAAAGAATCGGCATCAGCAAGACTTTTTGTAACCCTCGCATCATTAGTGCCGAGCATAATTATAACGTAATCAGCATTAAACTTATTGCTTTTGCTGTATGCGGCGGTGTTTGGATACCAAAGAGTTTTATCTCTACCGCTTTTATTCCAGACATAACTACTGCCCTTTCCAAAATTACCAACCTCAAAATCGTCACCCAAAATAAGCCCGAGTTGTTGAGGATAAGCACCGCTAAAATCACCATCTTGCCAATTTTCAGCACCTATTCCCTCTGTGAGACTGTCGCCCACACAGGCAATTTTTATACTCTTTTCTTTTTGGGTGTTATTTTTGCCTTTTTCTTGTTTATCTGCCGTACATCCGCAACACAAAAGCAAACTTCCCAAGACCAAAAATGACAAATATCTTTTGGTTTTAAATTTCATAATTTGTATCACCTTTAAAATAGAGCTGTCTCATTATCTATTATAGAGACAGCTCTTTTGTTTTTAATAATAAATATCAAGCGATATACTTTCGGCTATAAATTCTGCAAGTGCTCTGTAACCTGCATCGTTTGCGTGAAGCATATCCGAAGCTAAACCTTCTTTTGATTCAATAATATCTTTAGTGCCGTTATAGGTATCGATAAACTCAAGACCTAACTTCTCGGCAACAGCGATTTGTTGCGGATGAATATAATTACGGAATTTATCATCGCGCGTCACCCAAGAAGCATCTGACTGGAGCTTTGTTTCGTCATATCTTGCCATAGAAAGACCGTTACAGATATATACTACGGGTTTATTCTCTCCTGCAAGCCATCTGTTTGCAATATCCTCTAAAGCCGCGCCGTATTGTTCGGATTTTTCTTCATCAGAAACAAGTTTAGCATCGTTTGTACCCAACATAATAATTACTATATCGGCATCAAAATCAATACTCGGCTGATACTTTGCGGTATTGGGATACCAAAGACTTTCGCCTCTACCTGCATAATACCAAGCATAGCTTCCTCCCACACCGAAGTTCTCAACAACACAGTTATCATCAGCAAGAATAGCATTTAACTGCTCGGGATATGCATACCGATAGTCACCGCTTGCCCAACCTGTTGCGCCTACACCTTGTGTAAGACTGTCGCCCACACAGGCAATTCTTATCTTACTGAATGGGGTATGATTTTCGGAAGAACTGATTCTTGTAAGGGAAGCACCGTCAAAAGAAAGGTATCTCGGCACACCGTAAGATTTAGCACCTTCTATAACGGTATACGGCTTTAATTCAACATACTGCTTGCCCTCTTTGTCAAGCAAATCACCAAACACAAACGGATAGTTATAACCCTCTGTAACGCCCTCAAATCGGAGCTGTGTTTCTGCCATCACCTTTTTAAAGCGAACAAGGTCCTTTACATTTATAAATGTATCATCATTAAGGTCTGCTTGTGCATTAAGCGAAGTGGCGTACAAAATGCCCTTTCTTAAAGCCGCAACATCATCGGCATCAGCTTCGCCGTTTGCATCAATATCGCAGTAATAAACCTTGCTAACAGTTGATATATAAGGTGTTTTACCTGCGGATAAGACATTTACATAATTTGTTGAAGCAACCCTTGCAATATCTCCGTTTTCCTTTTTAACAGTAAATTCAAAGCCAACCTCTGTTACATTTTCAATACTGTCAACATTTATTATAGCCGCATTATTTGCGGTATCAAGCCCTGTGATTCTCAACGGGAAAGGAATATATTTGGGAGTAAGGGTTACATTTTCGGTTACATTAAAGCTATAGCTTTCATTGCTTGTTACAAGTGTTTCACCGTTATACCAACCGCCGAAATAATAACCGTATTCGGGAACCGCTGTTATGGTTACAATTTCACCATAGGAATAGGTACCTGCACCTGTTACTGTTCCCTCTTCACTGCTATTTACAGTCACAACACAATCAGGAAGCTTTGTAACCTTAAAATCGCTTACAACCACATCCTTCAGGTTTGTAAA
>JAZSKL010000055.1:0-3679 GCA_045534855.1 Acutalibacteraceae bacterium | reverse complement strand
TTTTGTTGTTTGTTTCTTTCCTTGCAATGCCACTTCGGTATTATAGATTGCTCTTATGGAGGATTTATCGGCATTTACAACTATATATGAATAGATTGCATCAAAAATTGCAAGCTGAACGATTCGTGAGCTCATAGCAAGGATTGAATGTTTGGTTTCTGCCGCCTTTGTAAAAAGGGTAATGTCTGCCGTATCAACAAGCGGTGAGTTTGCGTGGTTTGTAATGCAGATTGTGGTGGCTCTGCCGATTTTTGAAAGCTGTAATGCCTCAATTATATCCTTTGAAGTACCGGAGTGTGAAATTCCTATGGCAACGCTCTCTCTTGTTAAATGGGAAGCGATTATTGCCTGCATATGATTATCACAGCACCCTTGTGCATCAAGACCTAAACGCAGAAATTTATGTGCCGCATCCTGTGCTATCGCCGCAGAGTTCCCAAGTCCGAAAATAGCAATGCGGTCGGCATTCATAATAAGATTTGCCGCTTTTTCAAGACTTTCGGGGTCAAGCACTCCCTCCGTGTTGTGAAGTGCGGTGGAAATATCGGTTATGCGCTTTTGAAATATATCAAAACAACTGTCCTTTCGGTTGATTTCGCCCGATATTGCAGAGGTAGAACTAAATTCTTGCGCCAGACCGATTTTAAGCGACTGAAAACCGTCAAATCCCAATCTTCGTGAAAATCTTACCGCTGTTGCATCGCCGCAACCGCACCGCAAAGCAAGCTCACTTATAGAAACAGAAAGTATTTCTTGAGTGTTTTCAAGTATATAATCGGCTATTTTTTTCTCACTCGGCCCCATATCGCTATACAGCCTTTGAATTTTATGCATTATGGTTTCCATTGTATACCTCTAAATGAAAATTATTTTCATTATTTTACAATATTTTTAGAAAAAAGTCAAGAAAACTGAAAGTTTTTTTCACTAATCTATTGCAAAAAATGTCATAGTTTGATATGATTAAAAAGTAATAATATGCTCTTTAGGAGGGTGAAAAATGTTTGATTATAAGGTGAAAATCGGTCTTGTGGCAATGCGCCGCAACACGACCGACCGTCCCCGCGGTACATTTCTTACTTGGTATTCTGCCGAGCAGCGTGGTAAAAAGTTCGTTGATTACATTGAAAAGAATTTTACTACCGATAAGGTAAGCTTTGTTGATAACAAGGGTATAGGTATTGAGGATCTTGTTTTTGACGATGCTTCTGCCGCCGAGACAGTTGAGCGTTTCAAAAAAGAAAATGTTGATGCGGTTATGATTATTAACTGCAACTTCGGTAACGAAGAAGCTGCCGCAGATTTGGCAAAGGCTATTGACAAGCCTGTGCTTCTCTGGGCTCCTTTGGATGATGAGTATTATGTTGACGGTATGCGTCCTACCGATTCCCAGTGCGGACTTTTCGGTGTTTCCCGTCAGATGCAGCGTTATCATATTCCGTTCTCCCATCTTCCTTGCTGCAGGGTTGAAAGCGATGAGTTTAAAGAGGGCTTTGAAAGCTTTGTACGCGTTGCTTGTATGGTTAAAAACTTTAAGGGAATGCGTATAGGTCAGGTTGGCGCTCGTCCGGCTCCGTTCTTCTCGGTTATCTGGAATGAGGGCGAGCTTATGGAAAAATTCGGTATAAGAATTATTCCTATAAACTTTGCAATTATTGAGCAGAGAATGAAGACTGCAGAAGTAGATTATGCCGATGAAATTGCTGAATATGAGCAGTATTTCTTAACCAATTATGAGCTTGATGATTTAACTCCTAAATACATAAAGCCTATGGCAACAATGGTTGCTATGTATAAGCATTTGTTTGAAGAGTTTAAGCTTGATGTTATATCTGCCGAGTGTTGGACTGCAACTCCTGTTATGTTTGACGGACTTGCACCCTGTGCGCTTTACGGACTCTTAAATGAAATGGGTTATATGATTGCTTGCGAAAGCGATATGCACTGCGCTATGACAATGGCACTTCTCAAGTGTGCAACATTAGGAGAGGGCAGACCGCTCTTTGGTGAGTTTACCGTTCGCCACCCCGAAAACAAAAATGCCGAGCTTCTTTGGCATTGCGGACCGTTCCCTGTATCCGAAAAGGCAGAGGGCACAAAGGCTCGCCTTGTAAATCAGCGTGCTTGGCTTCGCGCTCGTGACGGTGAGTACACCGTTGCCCGTATCGACCAAGAGCATGGCGATTATATGATTTTACCGCTTGTTTGCAAAACCACCGAAGGTCCGCAAACCCACGGTACATACATTTGGGGCGAGTTTGAAAATCTTCAGGCTGTTGAAGACAGACTTATTGACGGCCCGTACATCCACCATTTTGTTGAGATGCGCGGTGACTATACCAAGGAAATTAAAGAATTCTGCAAATACTTCCCCAACCTTAAGGTTGATGAGAGTGTTAAATAATTTGTAAATATTTAAAAAGGAGATATAAAAATGCAAATCCAGATGAATGAATTTTTGTTTGCAATGATTCTTACCGAGCTTGAAGATGCTGTTGGTAAAGAGAATTGCTCTACCCGTGCTATCGATAAGGTAACACACAGCGTTGACTACTATTGGCTTTCCCGTATGTGGGCTGACCGCGGTTGCCGTATGCCTGAGGCTGACTTTGTTGTTTGCCCCAAGGATGCTACCGAGGTTTCCAAGGTTTTAAAGATTGCTAACTACTATAAGCTCCCCGTAACTACTTGGGGTGCAGGCGGCGGCACACAGGGCGGTGCTATTCCGGTTGCAGGCGGTATCGTTCTTGATACAAAGAGAATGAACCAGATTTATGAAGTAAATACCGAGGGTATGTACATTGAGTGCGGAACCGGTGCTATCTATAAGCACATTGAGTGGGCTGCAAATGAAGTTGGTAAGGCTACTATGCATTATCCTTCTTCACTTACTTGCTCAACTGTAGGCGGCTTCCTTGCACACCGCGGTATCGGTGTTGTTTCCACCAAGTACGGTAAGATTGACGATATGGTACTTAAAATGGAGGTTGTTCTTCCTAACGGTGATATTATTGAGATCCCTTCCGCTCCGAAGCACGCTGCAGGTCCTGACCTTAACCAGCTCTTTATCGGTTCTGAGGGTACTTTAGGTATCATCACAAAGGCTCAAATCCGTATCTTTGACCAGCCTGAGGAACGCCGTTTCCGTGGCTTCTTGTTCCAGGATATGCACGGTGCTTTTGAAGCAAGCCGTGAGCTTTTGCAGAAGTTTAAGCCGTCTGTTATGCGTCTTTATGATGAGGCTGAAACCGCTTCTCTTATCAAGAAGATCGTTGGTGTTGAGCGTAAGGGTGCATTTATGAACGTAGCTTACGAAGGCGTTAAGGAAATGGTTGACGTTGAGGAGAAGATTCTTCTTGAAACCTTCAAAAAGTACGGCGCAGAGGATTTAGGCTCTGAATACGGTGAGAAATGGTGGAAGGAAAAGATAACATTCTTCTATCCGGGACATATGATGGATATTCCGCAATGCTTTGGTACTGTGGACACCATTGCTCCGTATGATAAGATTGAGAAGATATACTGGGAAATGAAGAAGGCTATTGAAACAAACTTCCCGCAGGCGAGATTCATTGCTGATTTCTCACATTGGTATGACTGGGGCTGCATGATTTACGACCGCTTTATCGTTGACGGAAAAGACGTTCCGCAGGATCCGCACGAGGCGTTCAGACTTCAT
>JAZSKL010000091.1:0-4264 GCA_045534855.1 Acutalibacteraceae bacterium | reverse complement strand
GTTTGTTTATATA
This sequence comes from Acutalibacteraceae bacterium, assembly GCA_045534855.1. Classification (GTDB taxonomy): domain Bacteria; phylum Bacillota; class Clostridia; order Oscillospirales; family Acutalibacteraceae; genus UBA737. Next base: position 4,251 of record JAZSKL010000091.1, on the reverse strand, counting down.
CGAAGGTCATTACTACTTCTCGGTTTATAAAGGTAAATTGGTAACTGATAGAGAATTCCGCGTTTATAACGCTAACGGCTTATTGGTTGAACAAACCTATACATTTAATGAACTTGGTCAAATAGTTGGCTAAATTATAAAACGTAAATCCCACCGAGCATTCGGTGGGATTTACTAAAGGAATAAAAATGAAGACAAAACACGTATTAAGCAATGCAAAATGGATAATCTCCTGTAAGATAGCTCAATCTGTTATTCAGCTTATAATAGGTATGATATCCGCAAGATATTTAGGACCGTCAAATTACGGGTTAATAAACTACGCCGCAAGCATAGTTTCGTTTTTTATGCCCTTAATGCAATTAGGACTTAATGCCATACTTGTTCATGAACTTCTCGAAAGCCCCGAAAAAGAGGGCGAAATAATGGGTACTTCGCTCTTAATAAACATATTTTCAAGTGTTTTCTGTATGTTCGGAGTTTTCGGTATTTCATATTTACTTAACCCCAATGAGGGCGTAACAGTTATAGTTTGCGCTTTATACAGTACTTCAATTTTATTTGCAGCAATTGAAATGATGCAATATTGGTTTCAATATAAGCTTCTTTCAAAATATTCCTCTCTTGCTATGCTTTTCGCATATATTTTAGTATCTTCTTATAAAATCTTCTTACTCGCAACAAAGAAAAATATATATTGGTTCGCTCTTTCCCATTCAATAGAATACGGACTTATCGGATTATTACTTATACTCATTTATATTAAAAAGAGTAGTCAATTTTTCTCTTTTTCAATAAACCGAGCCAAAAAAATGTTATCCAAGAGTAAGCATTACATTCTTTCGGCGTTAATGGTTATGATTTTTCAGCATACCGACCATATTATGCTTACAAATATGTCTAGCGAAAAGGAAAACGGATACTACACTGCCGCCATAACCTGTGCCGGTGTTATTCAGTTCGTTTATACTGCTATAATAGATTCTTTCAGACCGCTTATACTTTCATCCAAAAAAGAAAATTCAGCCGATTTTAGTAGACATACATCTCGGCTTTACGGTATAATAACATATTTATCCACTGCTCAAAGTATATTCTTTACGATATTTGCATCACTTATAATTTACATTCTATTCGGAGACGACTATTCAAAAGCCGTACCTGTTTTACAAATGCTTACCTGGTATTGTGCTTTTTCATATATGGGTTCTATCAGAAACATCTGGCTATTAGCGGAGGGCAAGCAAAAATACCTGCCGTTAATAAATCTCTCGGGCGTTTTTGCAAATATTATACTCAACGCTGCAATGATACCGTTTTGGGGTGCCTTCGGCGCAGCCGCGGCTTCATTGCTCACACAGATTTTCACAAATTTCATATTCGGTTTTCTTTTCAAGCCCCTCAAACCGAACAACCGCCTGCTTTTACAGGGACTTAATCCTAAATTTATAATATTCGAAACAAAAATGATACTAAAGGAATTAAAAAATAAAAAAGGTTAATTTACCTTCCCTGCTTCAGAAAGGATTTTTTAAATGGAAGAAAATAAAATAGAATTTGCAGAAAATGAGGAAAACCACATAGAAAACTACCGTCACCACAGTCATTCAAAAAGGCGCTATTCTCACTCACACCATCAGGCAAATCCGAAAACAAACAGCCGTAAAAAGCAAAAATTAAAGAAATTTATTAAAAAATACCGCAAACAGATTATTCTTCTTGCAATTATTGTTATTTTGGCTTCGGTTTTGATTATGTGGGCGGCTATCTACGATAATATTGATAACCATAAATACGATAAACCCGAGGATACCATTGCTACCGAAAAGATTGAAGGTGCAGTACAAATAAAAATCCCTCTGTTCGGAGATAGCGTTTGCTTGGTTTCTCCTGCTGTTGAGGAATATTTATCCCCTGATTTTGATGGCGACCTTAAAGCACTTTATAATAAATATAAAGTACTCGGTCGTCTTGATGAGGGATTACCTGTAAGACTTTTTTACAGTATAGACGGTATTCCGATTGGTTTTAGTGTTACATCTGCAGTAATTGAAGTATCACAAAACAGCGATTTTTACTCCCCTGCTGTTTATCAGCTAAACACCGATGAAAACTATGTTGATGTTTACTCTTTAAAGGTGAATACACAATATTATTACCGTGTAAATATAACCCTTTCAGACGGTCAAAGCATTTCTTCCACCGGTTCTTTTGTAACTGCAAACACGCCTCGAATGCTTAAAATTGACGGCGCTGCAAATGTACGTGATATAGGCGGACGTACAACTACAAGTGATAAAACCGTACGCCAAGGGCTTCTTTTCAGAGGCAGTGAATTAGACGGTGCGGTAAACCCTGATTACACCGTTACAGCATCCGGCATAAATGAAATGCTCACCGTTTTAGGAATTAAAACTGACCTTGATTTAAGACCTCAAAGCGATAATCCTGCAGGTATTGACGCGCTTGGAATGAATGTCAGACACATCTATATCCCTTCTACGCAATATAGCGGAATTTTTGATGCAGGTTCACAGCCTAATATAAGAAAAATTTTTGCTGAACTTGCGAACCCGAATAATTACCCGATATATCTGCACTGTACACACGGACTTGACCGTACAGGTACAATATGCTATTTGCTTGAAGCTGTGCTTGGTATGAGTGAAAAAGAGCTTTTGCGCGATTATGAGCTTTCGGCAATGTACCATAAAACCGTAAACACTACCGAAATGGCAACTATGATTTCAAACCTCAAAAAATTTGAGGGCGATACTATACAGAAAAAGGTTGAAAACTACCTTTTATCAATAGGAGTTACAAGCAAAGAGATTTCCGATATAAAGGAAATCTTCCTTGAAAACTAAAATCTTATGAGTAAAATAGATAATAAATTTACGCACGTAAAATACGCTTGTTATATGACCAATATTGCCATGTCTGTTGTGGCTAACCTTGCACCGCTTCTTTTTCTCACATTTCATTCGCTTTACGGTATTTCATACTCGTTATTGGGCCTCTTGGTGCTTATAGGCTTTTCTACACAGCTCGGTATTGACCTTATTTTCTCTTTCTTTTCTCATAAATTCAATATACCGCTTACCGTAAAAATAACCCCTCTTTTACCAGTTTTAGGGCTTTTGATTTTTGCTTCAAGCCCGCTTTTAGAGGGAAATGAATACTTCGGTATTGTTCTGGGAACGGTATTATTTTCTCTATCGGGCGGTCTTGCCGAGGTACTTATAAGCCCCGTTATTGCGGCTATCCCCGCAAAAGACCCTGATCGTGAAATGAGCAAGCTGCATTCAATTTATGCCTGGGGTGTTGTTTTTGTTGTAATATTCAGCACCGTTTTCCTGCTTATTGTAGGAAAAGAAAATTGGCAATGGCTTCCTATTATTTTCGCCGTTGTACCGATTTGTGCCTTTATACTTTTCGCCGGTGATAAAATTCCGCCGATGGACACCCCCGAAAGAGTTTCGGGTACATTCAACTTTTTAAAGCAGAGACGTCTATGGGCGTGCGTATTTGCAATATTTTTAGGCGGTGCCGCCGAGTGTACTATGGCACAATGGAGCTCAAGCTATCTCGAACAGGCTTTGGGAATAGAAAAGGTTTGGGGAGATATTTTCGGTGTTGCAATGTTTGGAGCTATGCTGGGTCTTGGAAGAACCTTGTACTCTAAAATCGGCAAAAACATACATCGTGTATTGCTTTTTGGAGCAGTTGGCGCAACGCTTTGTTACTTTACAGCCGCAATTTCGCCTATTCCCGTTATCGGACTTTTAGGTTGCGCCCTGACCGGTTTTTGCACCTCTATGCTCTGGCCCGGAAGTCTTATTGTAGCTTCCGAGCGTTTCCCGAATGGCGGAGTATTTATTTTTGCAATGATGGCTGCAGGCGGTGACCTCGGCGCATCTGTCGGCCCACAGCTTGTAGGTATAGTTACTGACTTTACCATAACCCACCCCTCACTTTGCGAACTTGCAGAAAAATTAAACCTTACCGCCGAACAGCTTGGTATGAAATTCGGATTGCTTATAGGCATGCTATTCCCACTTATTGCAATTTTCCTTTATTATTCAATGAAGAAAAAAGATAAATTATCCACATAAAAATAGCGGAAGAAGTTTTGTTTAACTTCTTCCGCCACTTTTATTTTTACTTCAATTTTTCAACATTCAAAACACTTAATAAATCGTTCTTTACCTTAAAGGTAATATTAAAACCGGCAAACGCAAGCCCGTATAC
>JAZSKL010000209.1:0-1650 GCA_045534855.1 Acutalibacteraceae bacterium | reverse complement strand
TATATTTAATATCGTTAGTAATATGCATATTTAATCCTCCTTTAGATTTATTACATCAATATTATAATGTTTATAGTATGTCGAAATTTAGAATTAAAAATGAATTTTTTCTAAAAATTTAAATATAGTTCTCCGCTATATTCCTTGCAACATACACACCGCTTGCAGAAGCATGAGAAAGTGAATGGGTAATTCCGCTTCCGTCACCTATTATATAAAGTCCCTTATATTTAGACTCAAGCTTTTTGTTAACCTCTACCTCCATATTATAGAACTTAACCTCAACACCGTAAAGCAAGGTATCATCATTAACCGTACCGGGTGCCACCTTATCAAGTGCATAAAGCATTTCTATAATACCGTCAAGAATACGTTTGGGAAGTACAAGGCTCAAATCACCCGGAGTAGCATTAAGGGTAGGAGTTATAAAGGCTTCATCTATACGGTTTTGGGTTGAACGGCGACCGCGTATCAAATCTCCGAAACGCTGTACAATAACACCGCCGCCTAACATATTGCTGAGTCTTGCAATGCTTTCTCCGTAACCGTTAGAATCCTTAAACGGTTCAGAAAAATGCTTTGCAACGAGCAATGCAAAATTAGTATTTCCCGTTTGTTTTGCGGGGTCTTCATAGCTGTGACCGTTTACTGTTATAATACCGTTAGTATTTTCATTAACAACCGCGCCCTTTGGATTCATACAGAAAGTACGCACCTTATCGCCGTACTTTTCGGTGCGGTAAACTATTTTGCTCTCATAAAGCTCATCCGTAAGATGAGCAAAAACCTCAGCAGGGAGTTCTACTCTGACGCCGATATCAACGCGGTTTGAGCTTGTTGGAATATCAAGCTGTTTGCAAACAGTTTCCATCCATTTACTTCCGCTTCTTCCCACAGATATAACGCACTCAATGCAATCATAGCTTTTATCTTTGCATACTATTTCATACCCGCCGTCTATACATTCAACAGCCAAAACAGGGGTATCAAAATAAAAATCAACCTTATTGTGAAGATAATTATATATGTTTTCAAGAACTATATAGTTTATATCCGTACCAAGATGGCGCACCGATGCATCAAGCAAATGAAGGTCATGCTGAATACAAACCGTCTTAAAGCGTGAACCTGCGGTAGTATAAAGCTTTGTACCCTCACCGCCATGACGCAGATTTATTTCATCAACATAACGCATAAGCTCCAAAGCATGCTTTTTACCGATGTACTCATACAAAGTTCCGCCAAAATCGTTAGTTATATTATATTTACCGTCAGAAAAAGCTCCTGCTCCGCCGAAACCGCTCATAATAGAACAGCTTTTGCAGTTAATACAGCTTTTAATCTTTTCTCCGTCAATAGGGCAACGGCGTTTACTCAATTCGTGACCGGCCTCAAAAACAGCAACCTTTAAATTAGGTTTTTTCTGCATCAGCTCATAAGCGGCAAAGATTCCGCCGGGGCCTGCACCTATAATAATAACATCATATTTCATTTTGCTTCACCTTTTAATAAATTTCAGCATAATTATAATTATTATAATTATTATAACACAGTATCTAATTTTTTTCTACAAGTAATTATAAATTTATAAACAATAAATACAGTATGCCAAAAATATGAACCGCAAAAGCAAAAACACTTTTGGGGTTC
>JAZSKL010000295.1:0-9713 GCA_045534855.1 Acutalibacteraceae bacterium | reverse complement strand
AAATTTAAAACTATTCAATAAATCTTATTACATTTACCATAAATATAATGAAAATTATATTGCATTTGCATTTTAAATAATTGATTGTAAGAGCCAAAAAACAATGGTATAATACAAAAAGTAATATTTTAACGGAGTGATAGTATGTTAAAAGTAAATGATTTATGTAGAGCAGCCGCCGCCGAGGGTACGGTTTTACTTAAAAACGATAAAAATTTATTACCGCTTAAAAAGGGTGTTCGCCTTGCGGTTTTCGGCAGAATACAAACAAATTACTATCGCTGCGGAACAGGCTCGGGCGGCGGAGTAAGTCTTCGTGAAATCCCTTGTATTTTAAATTCATTGCGCGCAAATGATGATTTGATTTTAGATGAAGAGTTAATAAATGTTTATGAAAAATGGGTGGAGGAAAACCCGTTTAATGACGGTGGCGGAGTATGGGCAGGTGAGCCTTGGTTTCAAACAGAAATGCCGGTAAGTGATGAGCTTGCAAAGCGCGCGGCTTCAAAAAATGATGCGGCTTTGATTATCATTGGCAGAACCGCGGGCGAGGATCACGATAACGCCGATGTTGAGGGTAGCTACCGCCTTACAGAAACCGAGCAAGAGCTTATAAAAACGGTATGCTCTAATTTTGAGAATGTAATAGTGGCTCTTAATGTGGGCAATGTTGTTGATCTTTCGTTTATGGATAAATACAATGTTCAGTCGGTTATGTATATCTGGCAGGGCGGTATGGAGGGCGCAAATGCCTTTGCACAAATATTAAGCGGCAGACTTTACCCCTCCGGTAAGCTTTCCGATACCCAGCTTCATACTCTCCAAAATCATCCTACAAACGCATCCTTCGGTCAAACCGGAAAAATCGTTTATGATGATGATATTTATGTTGGCTATCGCTATTATGAAACCTTTAAAAAGGAGGATGTTCGGTATCCTTTCGGTTACGGCTTAACCTTTACCGAATTTGAGGCTACATATAATACTACATCTGAAAACGGCGTTATAACGGTTGAGGCTACCGTTAAAAATATCGGAAACAGGGTAGGTAAGCAGGTTGTAGAGGTTTATTATGAAGCTCCCTGCGGCAATATCGGCAACCCAACGCGCCAGCTTGTTTCTTTCACTAAAACCCGCGAGCTTGCGCCGCAGGAAAGCGAAACCGTAAAGCTTCAATTCCCTGTTTCGCAAATGGCTTCCTTTGATGAGGAGGGTGTTACGGGAAATAAATCCTGTTTTGTTCTTTTAGAGGGCAACTACCGCATTTACGCAGGCTTTGATGTGCGTTCGGCAGCGTGCGTTTTCACCTATGAAAATGAGCAAACAGAAGTAACCGAAAAATTAAGTGCGGCAATGGCACCGTTTATTGATTTTACCGCAATAAAAGCCGAGGGCGAGGGAGATAACCGCAGAATTTCCCACCGTGAAATCAAGGGAGTTTCGGCAGACGATTCGCGTATCAAGTCCGATTTTGAAGAAATAGCATTTACAGGGGATAAAAATATTAAGCTTTCGGACGTTGCCGAGAAAAAGAACACTTTAAAAGAGTTTATTGCCCAGCTTGACGATACTCAGCTTGCGGCTCTGGTTTGCGGCGAGGGTGCGAGCAGTCCTAAAACCACTCCCGGTGCGGCAGGTGCTTTGGGCGGACAAACCGAGGCTTTATCAAATTACGGAATACCCGTATGCTGTGTGGCAGACGGTCCTTCGGGAATAAAGATAAGCAAAGAGTTTGAAACAACGCTTACTCCAAACGGAACAATGCTTGCTTGTACCTTTAATACCGAGCTTGTAAAGGATTTGTTTATCTGTATTGGTGAAGAACTTAAAAGATATGAGGTAGATTCGCTTTTAGGACCGGGACTTAATATACACAGAAGCCCCCTTTGCGGCAGAAATTTTGAATATTTTTCCGAAGACCCATATTTAAGCGGAAAAATGGGTGCTTCAATTACAAAGGGCGTTGCCGAGTATGGTGCGTATGCTACTGTTAAACATTTTTGTTGTAATAATCAGGAAAAAGCAAGGTCGAATTATGATGTTGTGGTTAGCGAAAGAGCGCTCAGAGAAATATATTTAAAGCCTTTTGAAATTGCAGTCAAAGAGGGTAAAAATGTTTTAATAATGACCTCATACAACTCGGTAAACGGCTTCTGGTCTGCTTCTAACTATGACCTCACCTATGAGATTTTAAGAAAAGAGTGGGGTTTTGAAAACATTGTTATGACCGATTGGTGGGCAAGATGTAATGTTAATCAAGGTGAATGGGGAAATACAAACCGCCTTGATGTAATGGTACGCTCGCAAAACGATTTGTATATGGTAAGTCCCGATGCATTGGTGAAATCGGGCAGCGTACTTACAGGGCTTGATAAAGGAACGGTTACAAGAGGTCAGCTTCAACAGTGTGTAAAGCGCATTTTAGAATGGGTTTTAAAAACCAATACCTTTAAGGATTATCTTAACAGAGGTTGTAAACCGAAATATCCTATAGTTTTAAAAGCGGATAATATGAAAGAGGTTGACTGTATCAGCGGTATTGAATCGGATAAAGAATACATTATCAATATTAAATCTAACAGCGATGCGGCATTTGTATTTAAAATTTCAAATGATTTGGATTCTCTGGCGCAGCTTCCTATATCGGTTAAGGTTGATAATTCAGAGTTTTTAATTACAGTAAACGGCACTAACGGTGAAGAGGTTGAGGTTACAAGGCTTCTTCATATAGATTGGTGGGAGAAGCATAAAATAACATTAAGTTATTCGAATGCTGTAAGAGTAAACAGTATTACTGCAAAACAAAAGGGATAGAAATGGTGATAAAAATGGCAAAGTATTTTAAATGTATTACTGATAAGAATCCGGTTTCTTATAAACTTGGAGATGAAATAAAATTCACCGTATTTGCAAGGGAAGACGGTAAAAACATAGATTGGGAAAAGGTAGAATGGAGAATGGAGGGCGATGACGGTCAGTATTTTGAGGGCAAGGCTCAAATTACCGAAAACAGCCCGTTAGAGCTTTCTTACACCCTTAAAAGAGCGGGATTTGTTCATTTGGTATGTGTAGCCCAAAATGAAAACGGTGAAAAGGCGGAGGGCTTTGACCAACTTGATGCCTCTGCCGGCGTGGATGTATTATCTCTTTCCTATTCCGATACATTACCCGAGGATTTTGAGGAATATTGGGCAGAAATTGAAGATTTGGTTTCAAATTACCCAATAGAGGTTATAGAATTTAAAGAGCAGACAGAGGGTATAAGCGAAGGGTACAGAGCCTACGATGTTAAGATTAAAACCCCAACCCAAAGACCTGCGAGCGGACGAATTACCGTACCTAAAAAAGAGGGAAGATTTCCTTTGAGAATTTCGTTTTTGGGTTATGGAATACATCCTACAGGCTTTGTTTATGAGGAAGACAAAATTTGTGCTTGCTTTAACGCCCACGGCTTTGAAAACGACAAGCCCGAAGAAGAGCTTATTAAAATTTACGGCAAGGAGCTTTCTTGGTACGGTTTTCACAATGAAGAAAACGCATCAAATAAAACAACCTATTACCGCAATATGATGATAAGAAATCTTATTGCGCTTAAATTTACAAAAACGCTACCCGCTTGGAACGGAAAAGATATTATTTCGGCAGGCGGAAGTCAGGGCGCGCTTCAGGCAATAACCGTTGCGGCTCACGATAGCGATGTTACCGAGGTTCTGGCATACAAACCGTGGTTTTGCGACCTTAAATCGATTGAGGACGGATACCTTAAAGGTTGGAGACCTGATGTTGCCGAAGGACTGCGTTATTTTGATACCGTAGCACAGGCAATGCATATAAAATGCCCGATATTTATTGAGTGCTACCTTGGCGACTATGTTTGCCCGCCTAAAACGGTTATGGCGTTGTATAATTCTATAAAGACCGAGAAGAAAATCAAATTTATACAAAGCGCAACCCATAGCTATTTCGCTCCCGAAAATGAGGATGTAGAAAATATATTTTAATGCGGTTTAATGCAATAAAAAACCACCGAAAGGGTAATTTTACTCTTTCGGCGGTTGGTTTGTGTTTACGTTTGGATTTGTGTATGCATTTGGATAGGTGTTTTGATACCCGCCTAATGTGAAGAGAATAATTCCTATTACCAAAAATATAATATTTTTCAAATAAAACGCCCCTAAAATTATTTTAAAGCTTCGAGAATTTGATTTTTAATATCCTGCATACCCTTAATTGTAGGATGACCGCAACGCTTATCTATCTGCTCAAAGGCAACAGCGAAAATTCCGTATTTCTCACAACATTCCTTCATAGTACGGGCTATTTCAGGCTTTAAATCGGTGTTTATAAGGCAGTAAATATTTGTGTTTGGAAGAGCGGTTTTAACCCTCTTTAAAAAGTGGGAAACAGCAGGTAAAACGCAGAAAAAGTCCTTTTCATCTTCGCTGTCAATAAATTCCTCTCCCAGCGCTACATTCGCCCAGCTATCGTTTGTACCGCCGAAGATAAATACGCTGTCTACCTGATTTTCTTTGAAAAAACCATCCTTTAAAAGAACTTCAAAACGATATATAAATGAGGATGATTTTGAACGGTCGGAATTATTATAACCTGTATAACCGATGGTAGAGCCTGACCAGCTGTTGTTTAAAACAAGATTTGAGCCGGTTTCGGAAAGAAGCAGATGCCACCAGGTTTCCTCAACCTTTGTAACATCGGTTTCAGGCTTGCTCTCGGGGCTGTAGTAAAACGCATAACCCTCGGGAATAAAGCCCTTAAAGGTTGAATAACTATCTCCCAAAATTACAACATTCTTAAAATTCATAGAAAAACATCCTTTGATAATCTATTGTTTTTTGTATATTAACATATAGAAAATAAAAAATCAACCAATGTTTTACAGATTGACAAAAGCTTTTTAAAACATATAATTAAATTATAAAATTACGGAGGAACTTTTTAATGGAAACTAAAAAAGGCATAACATTTGGACTTTTTGCAGATTTGCATTATAAAAAGGGTATGTATTTGTCGATGGTGGAGGATATGGAAAAAATACTTTACCGAGCAAATGAAAACAATGCCGATTTTGTAATACATGCGGGCGATTATTCTAATGATTATAACGGCTCGCGCGAGATAGTGGATGTTTACCTTAAAAATAAATACAATCTTCCGGTTTACGGTATTTACGGCAACCACGAGCTTGAAAGTAAGGGAAACAGACTTGAAACCGTAACACCGCTTCTTACTAACCGTGCAAGTGAGGTTGTATGGGGTACTGATGACGGAAAAATCGGCGATGGCAGTATAGGCTATTATTACTTTGATGTTGATGATTTTCGTATAATTTGTACCGATACAAATTATTCTTATAACGAAGAGCTTTCCTGCTGGCAGCATAATTTAGAGGCGAGCTGGGGCGCGCCGCAGGGAAATATCAAGGTGAACAGCCTTGGACCCGAACAGTTAAAATGGCTTGAAAAGGTTCTTTTTGATGCCGCAGATAAGGGAAAACATTGCATAGTTGCAAGCCATGCGGCGTTTTATTGCGAATGGTCGGGCGATTCTCCTGATTCGGCAGCGGTTCGCGATATGTTTAAAAAAGCTAATGATAAAAAACGCGGCACTGTAATTATGTCTTTAAACGGTCATTATCATACCAACCGCATTGCCGAAAGCGATAACATAGTTTATTTTGATGTAAATACCGTAAGAAACGGCTGTTGGAGACCCGGAAACGAAGAGCATTATTCACCCGAGCATACATTCTTGCAGATAGATTATGATGAAAACGGTGTTGCGGTAGGAAGTAAAACCGCACCGCTTTCTGCCCTTTGGCAAAGCAAGAACACCTGGTATTTTGATAAGCCGTTAAGTGCGATAGTTACAATTTCGAAGGACGGTCAAATAACCGTAAGCGGCAGTAAGGCTGAATGGATATACGGTGTAATTCCTGATGTGAATACACCTATTAAGGCACCCGAAATAACCGATGCCGAATTTAAGCTTGATATAAATTGATTAAAATGGTTATAGAAAAACGGAAGAAGTTATGCTTAACTTCTTCCGTTTTTTATCAATCATCGTCTGTTACGGTGAAATCCTTGAAAACATCATCAATCATTTGTTTTTGCTTATACATTTCATTTATTTTCTGCGAGATTTCCTTGAGCTTTTTTTCTGCCTCGGCTTCGCGTGCGGCACAGGAAGCGTTTGCCTGCTCAATAATTTGAGCAGCCTGTGTTTTAGCCTCGGTTTCCATTCGCTTATTAACTAAATCCTGATTTTCAGCCGATTTTTTAACGCTTTCAATATACTGTGCGGCTGCGGCTTCTGCGGCTTCAAAAACTCCGTTAAGCTTTAATGCAGCCTCGGCAATAGAGCCTGCTTCTTTTTGTATAGTGCTGATATTTTTAAGCTCATCTTCAAGCTCGTTGATTCTTTTTTGCAAATCGTCAGCGCGCTGTGTTTGCTTTAGCAAAAGCTCAAGTAGCTGTTTGCGATTTAATTTTTTTAAATCCTTTTCGTTCATAATCTTTTCCTGCCTTGATTTTAATCTCTTTGCTTAAAAGTATTTTTTCACTGTCGTTGAAAACTGCGGTGATTTTTCCATTTTTAAAGATATAGCCTGCTCCCGCATAGTAGTTTTCCTTACGGTTAAGGTCAGAGCCTACAACAACGGTGCAGGGCTGACCCAAAGCGTCCTTTTCGCCACCAACCTCAAGGATTTCAAGCGAATGTTTATGACCGCAAATCATAACATCGGGCTTTACATTCTCGCGTAAGAGCTTTGCCCAATAGCTGTAAATATCCTCTTCGATGTTAAAGGGCGGATTAAACCTTTCGGTGAACGGATTATGTACTACTACAAGCTTATACTTGACATCATCGGCAGTATAATTCTCTTTGGCGTTTTCTATTATCTTTTCAATGAATTTGGTTTGTTTCTTTCTGAAGTAGGTGCAACAAACAGTATGACCGTATTCGGGATGGCTGTCATCCTTGTCCTCACCGCAGTCAAGCACTACGCCCCATATATCTCCGAGCTTAAAGGTGAAATATGAATTTCCGTTTTGGTTAGGGGTGTAATCGGCAATGTTCTCGGCAAAAATGCCCCTTGTATCGTGATTTCCGCGCGAAAAAACGGTGGGAATATTTCCGTTTGTGATATTGGAAACAATCTCATAAATGTTATCAAAATTTTCGATTTTTCCGCTATGGTCGGGAATATCGCCGTTCAAGATAAGAAAATCAAGCTTGCCGAACTCTTTTTGGAATTTTTCAGCGCAGTTGCAGGGCTCGGTAACATAGTTGTGAGCATCGGCAATGTGATATGCTCTTATTTCTTCGCCCTTTACAGGATAGAAATTAAAGCTTTCTTGGCATTCATCCTCGGTTTCGGTAAAATATGGCTTGCGCTCAATTATTTTACGCCAGCAAACGGTGTATTTACCTGCGCGGTCAAGCTCTTCCATCGGAACGCTTATTCTGTGAACGGTAACGCGCGAACGCATAATACCGTTACTTTCATCGTAGTAACATTCATCGTTAACCTTAACCCACATAAGAGTTTCCGCGGTTACGGGAATCATAATCTGATATGTATCGTCAACAGCAAAAACGGCGGGCTTTGTTTTAAAAATGCTCATAAAATCACCTTATTATTTATCCGAGTAATACATCGCTTACAAGCATTAAGCAAAAGCCTGTAAGCAGTGCGTAGGTTGCTCCGCGTTCACTTCCGTGGGCGTGGGTCTCGGGTATCATCTCATCGCTTATAACATAAAGCATTGTACCGCCTGCAAAGGCGAGTGCAAAGGGAAGTATAAAGGAAGCAATACTTACCGCAAAATAACCGAGCAATGTGCCGAGAACTTCAACAACACCCGTGAAAAGGGCACATATAAAGGTTTTTCTGGGGCTTACTCCCGCCGCGAGCATAGGGCCGATTATTACCATACCCTCGGGGATATTTTGCAGAGCAATACCGCCTGCAATTATAAGAGCCTCGGAATTATTGCCTGCTCCGAATCCAACGCCTGCCGCTATACCTTCGGGCAGATTATGTATTGCTATTGCCGATACAAAAAGCAATACCTTACTTAAATTTGCATTTGAATGCGATTCTGTTTCTTCTCCCATAAATTTATGCAGGTGAGGTACAACCCTGTCTAAAACATTTAAGAACAGCGCACCTGCAAAAATACCTGCAACAGTTATAAGCAGTGCGTAATCCCCGCCTTTTTCAACCGATGGCAGGATAAGACCTAAAACCGCTGCGGCTAGCATTACGCCTGCGGCAAACGAAAGCACAATATCCGAAAATTTATGAGAAATTTTCTTAAAAATAAAACCAATTAACGAACCCAAAACGGTTGCCGCACCAACTCCGAGTGCGGTTAATAAAACAAGCTTCACAATTAGCCACCTTTAGTTTTTAATAAGATATTCTTCGGCAAAATGAACCGCAACAGCGCCGTCAGCGGCGGCTGTTACTACCTGACGAAGTGCCTTTTGGCGGATATCGCCTGCGGCAAAAACACCCGAAATTTCGGTTTTGGTGGTTTCGTCTGCAATTATATATCCGTTTTCATCAAGAGGCAGTTTACCTTTAAAAATTTCGGTTACAGGTTGCCTTCCTATGCTTATAAAAAGGGCGTCACACTCAATATCCGAAACCTCATCAGAAGCTATGTTTTTAACCGAAATTCCCTTAAAAGAGCCGTTTTCAGCCTTGATTTCGCAAACTTCACTATTCCATATAAACTCAATATTTTGAGTGTTTTCAAGCGGTGCGTGATATACTCTGGAAGCGCGAAGCGTATCCCTGCGGTGAATTAAAAAAACCTTTTTGCAAAGACGCGAAAGGTAAAGCGCATCTTCTGCGGCAGAGTTGCCGCCGCCTACAACGGCGACCGTTTTGTCCTTATAAAATCTGCCGTCACAATGGGCGCAGTAATGAACACCGTTACCAACATTTTCGTCCTCACCGTCTATTCCGAGCTTTCTTGGGTCTGCACCAAAGGCGATAATAACTGAATTTCCGTAAAACTCGCCGTTATCGGTAGTTATTTTTTTGATTTTTTCGCTGAAATCAACCTCGGTAACGGTTGCATACTCTGTTTTTGCTCCGAAACGCTCGGCACCTGCTTGCATCTTCATTCCGAGTGTAAAGCCGTCTACCCCCTCATCAAAGCCGGGGTAGTTATCAATATCTCCCGTAAGCGCCATTTGACCTCCGGGTGACATTTTTTCAATCAAAACAACATCAAAGCCTGCTCTTGCTGCGTATAGTGCGGCACTGTAGCCTGCAGGACCTCCGCCGAGTATTATTATATCGTATATGTGCTCCATAAGGTATTTAACCCTCTAACATAGCGAGAATTTGCGGCTTCGGTTTTGCGCCTACCGATTTATTTATAATATTACCGTTTTCCAAAACCACAAGCATCGGAATACTTGAAACACCGAATTGTGCCGCAAGCTCGGGTTGCTCATCAACATTGATTTTGCCCACCATATACTGCGGGTTTTCATCGGCTATCTGGTCAACCAACGGAGATACCATACGGCAAGGACCGCACCAATCGGCATAAAAGTCCAAAAGAACCTTTTTATCACTGTTTTTAACAAGGTTGAAATTATCGTTGTTTATTTTGATTGCTGACATTTTAAGTTCTTTCCTTTCAATACATATTTATTATATTTATTAT
>JAZSKL010000248.1:0-4232 GCA_045534855.1 Acutalibacteraceae bacterium | reverse complement strand
CCTCTCGAAATCCTTTAAGGCAGAGTTTGTATTGTTATTTTAAATAAAACGGATAAAGGAAATACAGTTGATAAAAGTGTATTTCACGGCTTCGAGTGTGTTGAATGCTGTGCAAAGGAAGGCGCGGGTGTAAAGGAGCTTTCCAATGCCGTTGCAAAGGTTACAAAAATAGAATGTTTAGACCCCGGTACCGCAGTGCTTATAAGCGAGCGTCAGCGCGATTGTGCTGTAAAGGCAAAATTCGCGGTAGAAGAGGCACTTGTCGCTTTGCGTGCGGGCGTAACCCTTGATGCCGTAGGCGTTTGCATCGATGATGCGCTTTCGGCACTTTTGGAGCTTACGGGCAAGCGCGTTACAAATGAAGTATCGGATGAGGTTTTCAGAAGATTTTGCGTAGGCAAATAGCGGGGTATGGAGTATGGATGAACGGCTATTAAAAAAGCTTTCGGTAGTCACCGAGGAGGAACAGCGCCTTTTAGACGGTTACGGACTTGATATGACCGCCTATTCGGGTAATATCGGCTCGGTTGATGCTTCGTATCTTTTAGAGGCAGGAAAGCTTATAACCGTCCGTCCCAATACGCGCTTTATAGCCTTTCCGAAGCATTCGCATAACTATGTTGAAATAGTTTATATGTGCAAGGGAAGCCAAAAGCATATTATAGGTGATAAAACCGAAATTGTACTTAAAGAGGGAGAGCTGTTACTGCTTAATCAGCATGCCTTTCACCAAACAGGCGTTGCGGGTATGGATGATATTGCGGTTAATTTTATAGTTCTGCCGCAGTTTTTTGATACTGTTTTACAGCTTATCGGCTCGGATAATCAGTTAAGTAAATTTATAGTTTCAGGTCTTGCGGGTAACGGCTACGAGCTTAATTTTATGCACTTTAATGTTGCGGATGTTCTGCCGATACAGAATTTGCTCGAAAACCTTATTTATAATATAGTAGAAAAAAGTCCCAACCGCAGAAATATAAATCAGGTTACAATGGGTCTTCTTTTCTTAAATCTTTTAAACTTTACCGACCGTATTATAACCGATGCCGCAACCAATATTGCGGATGCTATTGTTATGTCGGCGCTTAAAGAGATAGAGGAAAATTATATGAACGCAAGCCTATCGCGTGTGGCGGCTTCTAACCACGTCACCTCGGCGTATGTCAGCCGTTTGGTAAAGGAGATGACGGGCAAAACCTTTAAACAGCTTTTGCTCGAAAAAAGGCTTGATAAGGCGGCGGTTTTACTTAAATCAACCAAGCTCCCTATAGGTGATATAATACTGCTTGTAGGCTATGAAAATACAAGCTATTTTTATAAAATGTTCACCGAACGCTACAAAATGAGCCCTAAGGAGTTTAGAATTTCCGGTTAAATCAGGTTGTTTTTTTCTTAAATGGTGTTATATTTTTTTGGTGTTTAAAAGTTGTATAATCATAATGCAAAATAAATTATACGGAGGAAAGTATTATGTCTCGTTACGAAGAAGCAAAACGTAAATACGAAGAGCTCGGCATTGACGTTGAGGGTGCTTTGCAAAAGCTTATGAACACACCTGTAAGCGTTCACTGCTGGCAGGGTGATGATGTAGGCGGTTTTGAAAATGCCGATCAAGAGCTTTCGGGCGGTATTCAAACCACCGGTAACTATCCCGGCAAGGCAACCAATCCCGAAGAGCTTATGGCAGACCTTGATAAGGCATTTTCTTTAGTTCCCGGTAAAAAGAAGATAAATATTCACGCTTGCTATGCTATTTTTGAAAACGGCGAAAAGGCAGACCGCGATGCTTTAAAGCCTTGTCACTTTGCTAAATGGGTTGAGTATGCAAAGGAACGCAATATGGGTATTGATTTTAACCCGACATATTTTTCTCATCCAATGGTAAAGGACGGTTTGACCCTTTCTTCTCCTGATGAGAATGTTCGTAAATTCTGGATAGAGCACGGCAAACGCTGTATTGAAATTGCAGAGTATTTCGCAAATGAAACAGGTATGCCTTGCGTTATAAATTTCTGGACTCCTGACGGCTATAAGGATATTCCTGCTGACCGTATGGGACCCAGAGCAAGATTTAAAGCTTCTTTGGATGAAATTCTTTCAATCCCTTATGATAAATCAAAGGTTTATGTAACACTTGAATCAAAGGTTTTCGGTATCGGTGTTGAATCCTATACCGTTGGCTCGGCAGAGTTTACACTTACATATTCTGCAAAAAATAACATTACTCCGCTTATGGATAACGGTCACTATCATCCGACCGAGCTTGTTTCCGATAAGATTTCTTCACTTCTTCTTTTCAATGAGAAGATTGCTCTTCATATAACAAGAGGTGTGCGTTGGGATTCTGACCACGTTGTTCTTCTTGATGATGAAACCAAGGAAATCGCAAAGGAAATAGTAAGAAACGATGCGCTTGACCGCGTATTTATCGCTACCGACTATTTTGATGCTTCAATTAACCGTATCTCGGCTTGGGTGGTAGGTCTTCGCAATGTTCAAAAGGCGTTACTTTCGGCATTGCTTACTCCGAATGCTAAATTTAAATCACTTCAGGATAATAATGAGCTTACTGCACTTATGGCTATGCAGGAAGAGCTTAAAACCTATCCCTTTGGCGATATATGGGAGCATTACTGCGAAATGCAGGGTGTAATTTCGGGCGCTGATTGGTACGATGAGGTTAGCAAATATGAAAAGGAAGTTCTTTTAAAGAGAGGTTAATAAAATGGGAATTTTAGATACTAAAGTTATTCGTGATTATATCCGTATGTGTAATGACGGTTGGGAGCAGAATTGGCACGAGCGCAACGGCGGTAATTTAACCTACCGTATGCGTCCTGAAGAAATTGAGGAGTGCCGTCCCTATTTCGCAACCGAGCGTCCTTGGGTAGAAATGGGCGTTAAGGCTGAAAATTTAAAGGGTGAATACTTCATTTCAACAGGTTCGGGTAAGTTTTTCCGTAATGTTATTTTAGAACCGCAGGAGAATATCTGCATAGTTGAAATCAATGAAGCAGGCGATTCCTACCGTATTGTTTGGGGACTTGTAAGAGGCGGAAGACCCACAAGCGAATTCCCAAGCCACTTTATGAACCACAGCGTTCGAAAGGCAGCTACAAACGGTGAAAACCGCGTAATTTACCATGCTCATCCTGCAAACATCCTTGCTATGACCTATGTTTTACCGCTTACCGATAAGGATTTCACTCGCGCTCTTTGGCAGAGTGCTACCGAGTGCCCAGTTGTTTTCCCGGGTGGTGTAGGTGTTGTTGAGTGGATGGTTCCGGGCGGTGCTGATATCGCAATGGCAACAAGCGAATTGATGAAAAAGTACGATGCCGCAGTTTGGGCGCATCACGGTCTTTTCTGCTCCGGTCCTGATTTTGATATTACCTTCGGTCTTATGCATACAATAGAAAAAGCCGCAGAAATTTATGTTAAGGTTCTTTCCTGCGGTCAGGGTATAAGACAAACCATTTCTGATGATAATCTTCGCGCAATAGCTAAAGAATTCGGCGTAACCTTGCGCGAGGAATTTTTGGATTGATTAAATTAGTATAAATATAAAAACAGGATATCACACTAAATGAACTGACCCAATTTGTACTGTCCGTACAAATTGGGTCAGTTTACAATACTTCCTTTTGTTTTAAAACTGTCTAATACTATGCGGAAAAATTCTCAAATACATAAATTGAAAATTCGGTAACATAATATACATATAAAAACAATGGAAGTGTGTATTTATGTTACCAAATAAGCTACAGTATGCCGAGATAACTAAAAAAGCTTCTCCACCTTCAAAAAAGATAAGAGATTTTTTAATGGCTTATCTTGTAGGCGGTTTTATTTGTGTGTTGGGGCAGATACTTTTTGAAATGTATACAATACTCGGAACAGGGGAGAAAGATGCTAAAACCTTGGTATCGTGTTCCCTTATTTTCTTGGCATCACTTCTTACGGGATTAAAGCTTTTTGAAAAAATTGCAAAGTATGCGGGAGCAGGTACATTAGTGCCGATAACAGGATTTTCAAATGCTATAACCTCACCTGCGATAGAGTTCCGCGCAGAGGGATTTGTTTTAGGTGTTGGCGCAAAAATGTTTTCCATTGCAGGACCTGTTATTCTTTACGGCGTGATTGCAAGCGTAATTTATGGGGTTATCTATTGGATAACGACTTTATTCTAAACAAAAGGCTTGACCGAACAGTCAAGCCTTTTTCAGGATATA
>JAZSKL010000297.1:0-3186 GCA_045534855.1 Acutalibacteraceae bacterium | reverse complement strand
TTTCATCTTTCCTCAAATATTCATCAATATGAGGGTCGGCAACAAAAACGTAATTGAGAGAATTTTTACCTAATTCGTTTATCTGTTTATCGATAATTTCAAATCTTTCTTTTATTGTATAACCCATAATATCATACCTTTTGTTTAATGAATGATGTCCAACTTTTAATTTTGAAAATGCACAAAGCACTTGCTATAACAGCCGTTATGCACCAAGAAATCTGAACAACCGCCCAACTGAAGTTTTCCGAAATAAATGCAAAGCCATAGGTTGAAAGCGAAGCGCCGATATAAGTAAAGGAATTAAGCAAACCTGAAAATGTAGATACCATTCCGTATTTTGAAAAATGCTTCGGAATAAGGGATATAAGCATATGGTTAACACCGTGCATACAACCGGAAATTAAGGATGCCAACAAAATAGTAAAGATTGCAGGCATTTCAAGACCTATTGCCATAGGAACAGTAGCAAAAGCCGCAATGCTGAAAATTATTGAAGCAGTTTTTATTTCATTTTTAAGCTTGTGATACAAGGTATTTGAAATTACAACGCTTACCATACTTAAAACAGGAAGAACCGCCGTACTTAAAACGGATGATGATTCCGCAAACTCGAATTTATCCTTTACAAGCTCGGGAAGCCAGGTTTGTATACCGTCACGCAGAATTCCTTGGAATATAATTATAAAGAATATCGGAATAAGTCCTGCCAAGGCAATCATACCGAAAACCGATATCTTTTTATCCTCTTTTGCCTTTTTAACCGTGGCGGTACCCATTTTAATATTTCGGGTTACATATACCCAAATAAGCATAATAATTATTCCGAACAGGGACATACATCTGAATACATTACGCCAAATAGAAAGCTCCAAAACAACGGGTACGAATAAGTATACGAAAATAGTACCAACCGAAGCAGAAAGACCTACTATTGTTACTGCATCAGAGTATTTTTCAATACCAACCTGCTCCGAAACAAAACGGCAAAGCGGAGGCCAAATCATAGCCTGACAAACACCGTTAATACACCAAAGTGCGGTTATAACGGCGATACTTGTACAAAAGGATACTGCTATATTTACCGTTATAGTTCCCATCATTGCAACAGCTATCATTTTAACGGGCGAAAATTTATCGCCGATAAAACCGCATATTACCTGACCAACACCGTATGTGATAAAGCTTCCCGTAACAGCAGCAGATGCCGCAGTTTTACTGATATTAAGATCGCTTATAATAGAAACAAGGCTTGCGCTGTAATCAAGGCGCATAGCATAACTGAAAAAATATACCAGAAAGCCGAGTGCCACGACCTTATAATAATTTAATTTCTTTGTATTTTCCATTATTTACTTACCTCAGACATATTTATATGGCGTACCGATAAATCCAACCTGCGAAAAATCCGCAAAATTATGGCGTACAATATAATCAATATACGAAGTTATCATCTGTGCTGTAAGAATATAACCTGCCGCATTCATATGACCGCCAACAAAAAACTTCTTCTTAAACTCACCGTCATATACAGGACTATACGTACGAAGATCTATAACGTAAGTATTGCTGAAAACCTTTGCCATTTCTTTAAGCAATGCCGCATGCTCGTCACCGCTCAAATTTTCAACGCCGTTTGGAAGTGTAACAAGGAAAAATTTAGCATCAGGCTCTATTGTTTTAAGCTTTTGAATTATTTGACCGTAATAGCCTGCAAAGGTGGGTTTATTGTTTTTAGAATCCTCTAAATCAATATCTGAAATTTCACCAAGCTCAACCTGCTTTGTATACATATCGTTTACGCCCAAAGCAAGTATATATGCCTGACATTTTTTATCCGAAGTCCAAACTCCGCATTTTTCACCAAAGCTTTCCATAAAGCCTTTAGCGGTCATACCGCCTTTTGAAAAATTAAATACATTGATTCCTGCATTTCTTGCCATATACTGACCCCAAGAATACTCATAATAATCGTGGTAGCCGTAATTGCCGTCCTTATCGCGTGATTCGTGCTCTCCCGAAGAAAGGCTATCACCAATACAGCCTATCGTTCTGAATACTCTTGCATAACCACCGTCATAAACTATTCTGTCTAACGGCTTTTCATTTTCATCCCAGAGTAATTTTTCAAGTTCCATAGTAATCCTCAATTCTTAACGAAAATATAGCCTATATTATTTTCAATACTGCAATTTTCATTATTTTCAAGAACAAGATTTTCTATTAAAGAGCCGTCTCTCATTACATTGTCCTTCAAAATACAGGTTTCGCAATTTTTCATAACAACACCGTAGTCAGGGCTTATGGGAGGAACAGCACCGTCACCTTCACCCACCTTCATTGTATTACCTGTAAATACACAGCCTGTACAATGATTTAAAAGCAAATGCGAGCTTTGATATTTATCAGCGTGTGGTTCCTTATCATAAGCACCGCCTCTTCTGAAAACATTACCTGTGCAAGAAGCAAGATTAACAACACCGTCATCACTTCCAAGTACCAATGCAGGACCGAATGTTCTGTCAAAGAAGTTGCCTGTAAAGTTAAAGCTGTCACCGCGCTCAAAAATAAATCCGCCTGTTCTGTTCCATTCAACACGGTTTCCGGTAGCGGTTATTGAAGCAACATACCCACAGTTTTTGATTCCACCGCCTTTATTATTGGTAAACCAGTTATCAATAATAAAAGCATCCCAGCCGGAAATCAAAAGTCCTGCACCGCCGTTACCGTATATCATAGAGTGTCTTACAGAAAAGCACCATACATGGTCAAAATGAAGACCATCACCCGAAAATTCACCTATACGGCAGTCATCAATAGTTGGGGTATCCTCCTGACCGCCTCCGTTATATGCAGGCCAATAAAGCTTTATACCGTGGATGTTTTCGCCTTTTTTTCCACCTATCATACTCATTCCCTTAATAGTACAGCCGAAAGCACCGCTTATATCTATCATACAATCAACATCATCACGGTTGAGTACAAAAACGCTGGCACCGGGATTTCTAAAGCTCCAAGCAGAGCAACCCTCAAGGCTTACACCCTCGCCGTACATTTTAAGACCTGCTACCATATATTTACCGGGAGGAACTATAACCTTTCCCATACACTTACTTGCAACATCCAAAGCTGCTTGTACAGCACGGGTACAATCGGTTATACCGTCACCAACAGCGCCGAATTCGG
>JAZSKL010000036.1:0-24986 GCA_045534855.1 Acutalibacteraceae bacterium | reverse complement strand
TAACTTTTTAAAACAATCAATAGGCAAAAAAACAACATCCTGAACCCTTGTATTTCAACCTGAAATTTAAATCATTTTTTATCGGTTTCGTTTATAGACAGTTGTTTTTTATATGCCTTCGGGCTGATACCGAAATGGTTTTTAAATGCACGGCTGAAGGCATAAACAGAAGAATAGTTTAAAAGCTCGGCAATTTCAGCAAAGTTTAATGCATTTTCCTTTATCAATACCGTTGCAGACTTTAATCGGCAAACGGTATAATATTCCATTAAGGTCTGTCCCGTTGTTTTATGAAACACCCCGGACAAATAGCCGTAATTGTAACCAAAATATTCAGAAAGCTCCTTCAAGCCTGAAATAACATAAATATGCGTGTTTATATAATTCATCATTTGATAACAAAGCTCTTGTGACGAATTTATATTAAGCCTCGCTGTTTTATCTCCCGGTAAAAAATCCCTTATAATATACCGCAAAATTTGATTAAGCGAATATTCCAGCATATCGGTGGAAAATTTGTCGTTCAATATCACCTCCGAAATGCAGTTTTCTATAAGCATTTGTATGTTTTCATCTTTGAATTTTCTTTTGAGTGGGTCGTTATGGAGTATCATTATTTCCTCAAGCATTTTAAGCAGTTCCTCATCCTCTGACCATACCGATAAAAAGCTGTATTTAAGAGGGTTAGAATTTTCTGAATATACTGAATGAATATCTCCCGGAAACGAAAGATAAATATCTCCGCTTTTAACCGATGAAGCAACACCGTTGGTCTCTATCCTCCCTGCCCCATCCAAAACGCAGGTTACTTCAAACCAATTAAGATGCGGATGTGCTTCAACAATATAATTATCAGAACAATGCGTGCGACCTATTTGCACAAGAAATACCTTTCCCATTTTCAAAGGACTTTGCACATACAATTTTTCAAAATGGAACTTTCTTTTAAGCATATTGTTTTCCATCATATCACCCACCTGATTATACACCCTAAAAAAACAAATGTAAATAAAATGTATCATTTTTTATTTAAAAAAGCCTTTTTTTACGCCAAAAATGAAAAAATGATAAATTTTTAATGAAATGATGCCATTTTATATTTTAATCATAAATATATAATAAATCATAGAAGCAAAAGTATTCTTTTGCTATCTTAAAAAACTGTTGGGGGTTTATTATGGATAAAAAGGTTATTGCAGTAATAGGCTGCGGAAGAATCGCACTTGGTGCGCATTTCCCCGCATTTGCACAAATGGATAATATCCGAGTAAAATATGCCTGTGATATTATTATAGAAAAAGCTGATAAGGTAAAAGAAGAGTATTCTTTTGTGGAAAATGCTATTGAAGATTATCATACCGCGCTAAACGACCCCGAAGTAGATGCTGTTTATGTGCTTACACCGAACTACGCACATTACACTATCACAATGGATGCTTTACGTGCCGGAAAGCACGTATTTTGCGAAAAACCGATAACCGTAAACTATGACTTATCCTGCGAAATGGCAAAGGAAGCCGAAAAGCAGGGAAAAATTTTAAATATAGGCGTATGCAACCGTTATCACAAATCGGTTGAAATGCTTGAAGAAATGAACCGAAACGGCAAATTCGGCAATCTTTATCACGTTTACTGTTCATTCCGTTCATTCCGTTCAATACCCGGACTTGGCGGTGCATTTACCACCAAAGAGCAATCGGGAGGCGGCGTGCTTATAGATTGGGGTATTCACTTCCTTGACCTTATTCTTTACATTCTCGGCGATACAAAGCTTAAAAATGTCACCTGCGATGCTTACAGCGAAATGGCAAAGGATATGAAGAGCTATAAATACTATGATATGTGGGCAGAAGATACCGCAGACACAGAAAACGGTACAAACGATGTTGAGGATCTTATTAGCGGATATGTAAGAACCGATACTGCAAGCATTTCATTTAACGGTGCGTGGGCGCAAAATATCAAACATAACGAAATGTTTATAGACTTCTTTGGTGATAAGCGTGGCGCAAGGCTTACATACGGCGGTAAATTTGAGCTTTATGACGGCGAGACTTTGGAAGCTTCGGTTGATGAATACGATATTCCGGATATGTATTTACGCGAGGATGCAGATTTTATAGATTCAATTATCACAGGTAATAAAAACCGCAATCATATTGATAACATACTTGAAAGCGCAAAGCTTTTGGATGTTCTTTATAAATCTGCTGAAATTAAAAAAGAGGTGTCTTTATAATTATGAAAAAGATTGGTTTTATTGATTTATATATCAGCGAATGGCACGCAAACAATTACCCTGCCTGGATAAAGGAAGCAAACGAAAAGTTTGGATTTGATTATGAAGTGGCTTACGCTTGGGCCGAGATGGAAATTTCTCCTGTTGACGGCAGAAGCACCGATGAATGGTGTAGTGAGTTTAATGTTACACGCTGTAACACCATAGAAGAGCTTTGTGAAAAAAGTGATGTAATTTTAATGCTCTCCCCATCCACCCCCGAAAAACATCTTGAGTATGCAAAAGTTGCTTTACCTTACGGCAAAACCACTTATATTGACAAGCCGTTTTCCGATACAGAAGAAAACGCAAAAGAAATTTTTGCAATTGCCGAAAAATACAACACAAAGTTTTTCCGCACCTCGGCACTCCGTTACGCAACCGAGCTTGACGATGCAAAAAACAGCCTCGCTATCACAACTGTTGGCGGCGGTCGTTCCGCCGAAGAATATATAATCCATCAGGTTGAAATGATAGTAAAAACCTTAGGACCTGGAGCTACTGCAATCAAGGCGCAGAAAATAACCGACAGTCAGTACAGCTTTACTATAAACTTTAATGACGAAAGAAAAGCCGGTATGCAATTCGCAAAAGGCGGCACACCTTTTGTTATAACATATAATAAGGGTGATGGAGAAAACACTACATACAAGCTTATTGAATCTGATTTCTTCAAAAGTCTTATAAAGGATATTTTGACCTTTTTTGAAACAGGCAAGCAAAGCTTTGACCCTGCCGAAACACTTGAAGTTAACAGAATTACTGTTGCCGCAATAAAAGCCAAAAATTCACCCGATGAATGGATAGAGATTTAACGGAGGTACTGTTATGAAAATTGGTGTAATAACCGATTGCTTTAAGCTTCCTTTAGACGATAGTATTGAGCTTGCGAGAAAGCTTGGGCTTAATGGTATTCAGGTATATGCAACAACCGGAAAATTCAGCCCCGATTCATTAGACCAAAACAGAAAAGCACATATTAAACAGCTTTTAAAGGAAAGCGGTCTTGAAATAAGCGCACTTTGCGGCGATATGGGCGGTTTTGGTTTTCAAAAAGCCGAGGATAACCCTGTAAGAATCGCAAAAACTAAAGCTATAATTGATTTGGCGGAAGAATTTAATGTACCTGTTATAACAACACATATCGGCGTTATTCCCGCTGATAAAAACCATCCCCGATACAAAATTATGCTTGATGCTTTAAACGAATGCGGTGAATATGCTGCAAGCAAAAACATAACACTTGCCATAGAAACAGGTCCTGAAAGTGCAAAAACACTGCTTGCTTTTTTGGAGGATACAAAGTGCGGAGTAGGAGTAAATCTTGACCCTGCAAATTTTGTTATGGTAACCGGTCAAGACCCCATTGAAGCCGTAAAACTGCTTGGTAAATACATCGTTCACACCCACGCAAAGGACGGCAAAATGCTAAAGCAGACCGACCCCGAAATTATCTATGATTGCTTTGCAAGAGGCGGTATTGAGGGACTTAATATTTTAGATTACTTTATTGAAACACCGCTTGGGGAGGGTCAAGTTAACTTTGCAGCTTACATTAACGCTCTGCAAGAGGTTGGATTTGACGGTTATCTTACAATAGAACGTGAAACAGGAAGCGACCCTGTAAACGATATTCAAAAAGCTGTTGCCGAGCTTAAAAAGCATATATAAAATTGAAATCCGATAAAGGTTTATATGAACCTTTATCGGATTTTCTTTATTTACAGTCTAATTTCAAGAGAGCATATCGGTCAGCGTATATATCGCTTTTTCCGTCTACCCAACTGTTTGTAAGCTCAAAACAATACGGAGAAACCGAAAATAGGCATCCCGAGCCTGCAAGATGATGAGGACCTAACAGATTGCGGTTGCTTATAACAAATTCAACCTCAATTTCGTTATTTCCCGCTACTGCAAATTTGCTTATATCAAGCACACGCTCATAAACAAGCTTACCTGCATATTCTCCGTTAACATTAACATACACTGCCTGCCAGTTACCGCTAAATCGGAGCTTGGTATTTTTGTTATCGAGATAAATATTTTGTTTAAGCTTAATACTGCCATTTAAAAACGGGAATCCCTCTGTTACAGGTTCAGTAACGGTTTCAGGCATACCGCTGATATAAAAATCATCTCCGAAAACATAGCCGTTTGCGGTACTGTTAACATAACCGTTTTTGGGGTACACACCGAAATCACCTGAAAGGTATACTGCTTCAAGCTCGGTATCATAAACCAAACAGTTTTTAAGGCTTTCAGTAACATTTTCACCGAAAAGCGCATAGTAAACCATTTCGCTCTCATACCAACCAAGTTTTCTTACATACTCATTTGTTCCGCAAACCACAAGATTTGTAACATCAGCAACAAACAGATTTTTTTCCTTTTCATAAGTTTTTTGGAATTTAAACTCCTCGCCGTTCATCCACTGTCCTAACGCCTTACAATCTTCTGCCGCAAGATAAATTTTTGAGGGCTTTTCTTTCACCTCAAATTCGTACTTAATATATATTTCGCCCTTGTACCGTTCCTCTAAAAGTTTTGCAAACAATCCGGGGCAAGGATATCTTTCAGAATAATTTACACCGTCATAAGAATATCTTACATAATCTATTATAAACTTATTCTCCGCATAGCAAACATCAGCATCAGAAAGAGAGAAAGTTTCCTCAAAAAGCTCGGTTACAGTATCCGGTTCGGCATCATTAAGAAAAAGTATTGCCGACTCCCCTGCTTCAATTGTGATTTCAAGAGGAATATTCTTTTCTTCTAATGTTACAAGGTCAAATTTTTTAAAGGATCTAACTGTTTCTCCGAAATCAAAACGCTGAGTTTGAGCACAGCTTGTAGAAGAATTCATTACGAAAATAAATTTCTTGCCGTCAATCTCACGAAGGCTTGTATAAAGTTCGGTATCATCATTTGAAATCTTAATTCCCTCTGTAGCTTTTATTTCCTCAAATCTGCAATTGGAGTTAATGTAAGAATAATCAAATGGTTCTCCCTCACAAAACTTCGGTTTATCACCTAAAATCAACAGCTTACCGCCTGATTTAACAAATTTGGAAACCAACTTTTCGGTAGAAGCATCCATAACCTTTACATGCGGTAGAATAAGATATTCATAACTGCAATTCTTACAGCCTATTTTGTTTTTCTCTACAAAGCCATCCTCTAAAAGCAGGGTTTCATCCAAAATATGATAAGCAATTCCGGCTTTTGAGAGCATTCTGCAATCGTTGATATATACATCATTCATCTCACTGACAAGATGCGGTTGCTCGCGCTTATAATCAAAATATATACTGCGAATAGGATTAAGTACCGCAACATTAACGCGTTCCTTACTTTCAGAAATCAAATGTCCAAGTCGTGTATAATACAAATTAAAATCCTTAAACTCACGCTCTACCCAAGGATTTAAATTGGAATAATGGGCGGGATGATCCTTTTTGCGCTGACCGTATTCTGCATACGGAAGAAGATGATGGCAAAGCATATTAACGCCGTTTACAAATTGGAAATCGGCTATTCTTTTGGCATTGAGCGGTGAAAGTTCCCATCCGCAGCAACCGTAAGTTTCTGTGAGGGTTTGTTTTTTGCCATACTGCGCCGCAACGCTTGAAAGCTGTTTTATGCCCGTTTCATTATTAGCATTATTTCCAAGCCAATCAATACCCGGCATTGTCATATACTTATAAAACGGCATAATGCCTGCACAGCCTAACATTTGCTCACTTAAATAATTTTCCTCAATATAATGACCGGTAAAGCTTATATTGTTTTGATTGCACCAATCATATATTTTCTTTCCGAAAGAGTTAAGCATAAGATGCTGTAAAGCCTTCCAATAACGGAATCTGAAAAGCTCATATCCCTGCTTTTCAACAAACAAAAGCCCCAAATAATCGAATATATCGCAATTATATTCATCCTTAAAATATTTTGCAACCATATCGGTATAAGGTGTATGGCTTCTGTAATACTGTGGCTCATCGGTAAACAAGCCTTTGATTTTTTTAGAAAAATCACCACCAAAGCATTCTTTGTATTTTTCGTGTGTAAGTGCTATGAATTTATCTACAACCTGCGGGTTTAATATATCCGCCGTTGAAACGGAGGTATGAATAAAAACGTTAAGGTATGTACAACCCTCCGATGGACTATCTGCCCTTACAATTGAGGTATCGTTCATTAAATAATTTATTGTGGCATCACTGTCAAACTCACCGATTGTATGAAGCAGGTATTTATCACAGTTTTGGGGGTCTTCAAGCAATTTGCCGCCTGCAAACCCGCTCGGCCAACCATTTTCATCGTAAACCCATGCATCCATACCGAGCTTCTGCGCATAATCAGCACATACCTTTATGCAATTCATCCATTCATCTGAAAGATATTCGGTTTTAAGTCCGCCTCTGGCGTGCATAAAAAATCCGCCTATCTCGTTTTTATACATCCAATCTATCTGACGGCATAATTCTTCAGGATCTAATTTATCGTTCCAAGACCAGAAAGGTATAGGTTTCCATTTAACAAGATTTTCTTTAAACCTCGCCTTTATACTGCTTAAATCCATTATTTACCTCCAAAAATTATTGCAACACATTACTGCCGCCAACAAAAAATATTATAATATTATACCATTAAAAAATCAAGAATAACTCTACTGATTTTTATTCACTTAATAAATAGCGGCGTCCGCAGATTCGCGAATTGTTTTGCCATTATAAATAAAGGTTTTAAACTCGTATTTTTTAAGTCTTACACTCTTTGAAATACCGTTTATTGTAATATCAGTCTCGGCAGCAGATTTATAGTTATTGCAAAGTCTTACAAGATAAGTACCGTTATTTCTGCGCTTAAATGCCGTAATAACAACATTCTCATTTGACAGTTTTACAAGCTCCTTTGGTGCAGAATCATCGCCGTGAGGGAATGTAAGCACGCTGTAAAGCGGCTGATTGAATTCCTGAGCCAACTTTTCACACTCGCAAACATTATTCGCACCGATACGGAACTGAAAATCATGTGTTCCAATCTCAATAAATCCGGTATAACGCGTTTCATCCTTAATAATCGGCACACCATCATCGGTAGGATGCGCGCAATATGCAGAGCCGTTAAGCAGGGTAAGATATAAATCTCTGCCCTTCATTGAATAGGAGTGTATGCCGCTTTTATTATACACAACAAATGCTTTATCTCCATTTTCCACACCAACAAATCTGTTACCCGGTTTTTCATCGCCGTCATTCTTGTTATACTGCGTACCAAATGCCGCTTGAGTGAAAAAGCCTCGCTTTCCGCAAATCGGCAATCTGAACTTGAGACCCTTTTCCTTACTGTTCCATACAACGTGGGCATTTATATCCATATACGGCATATTATGATAGAATTTATAATTAACAACAACGTGTGATTCCGAAAGACTGAACAACGCTTCAACCTGCGTTAAAACAGGACCGTCCTCCAAAACGGTTACACCCTTCAAATTCTCAAATAAGCCCTTACCCGATTTATCAAGCTTCATAGCTTTATGGTTTGTTCCGAGCTTATTCATTCTCCAACCCCATGGGTCTTCATTATCATCAAAAACTATTGGTGCAAACATTCCACCACTTGCATATTCGATACCGTCTTGAACATAGCTTTCTATAAGACCTGACTTTCTGCTGATTGTAACCTGCTTTAAGCCATCCTTTAAAACTATATCCTCGCCATAAGTATCGCCTGCGAATCTCGGCGGTTCTGTTTCTACCTTATCGGAATGTATACCAAACTGCATAACCGACATTGCAGGATATGTATACTTGTATATCAATCGCTTTCTTCTTGATATATTTATTATCGATTCCTCTAATATAATTTGAGAATCAACTGCGTTGCCACTACCGTCATACATATTTAAAACGTATTTTCCGGGTCTTGGTTCAAGTAACTCTGTTTCTACAACGGCAGTAACCTCGTAAGGATGCGGATTTAGAACAACAAAGCAATCATCACCATCTTTTGCCTTTGGAAGCATTCCGCTGAATTTAAAGAAGCCATTATAAAATTCTGCATTTACCTGCTGTATTGCCGACATAGCCTTAGCAATTGATGAATCATTTCCTGTCTTTATAGATGTTCCCGAAAGTACATCGTGAAATTCTATCTGACAAAGAGTGCGCTCTGCATTTTTAAATACATTTTTATCATATTTATATATATTTGCAACACCAAGCATAGAAAGGAAACGCTCTGCTCGGTAAATTGCATTTTCAAGGTGGTCATGCGCCTGTTTTATTGAATTTACTGAAGAGAAAGACTTTATAAAAGCAATAATTTCTTCAGAGAAATCCTTGGTAGGAGTAATCTTGCTGAAATAATCATCCGGAGTTGAATGTATAATTTCCCAAGTACCTTTTTTCTCATCCGTAAGCTTGATAATATCATCCAAATCCTTTGCAGAATTCACACCGCCGTGGTTTCCAACGCCCCAAAGAACTATAATATCATCCTCTTTATCGTTTTCATAAACCCCGGCTTTTCTTATTATATCTCCCTTCGCCTGACCGGGCTGACTGAGATAAATATCCAAATCCTCCTGACGCAAAGCTTTTATTTTACTGCCGTCATAGCCTTCCCACATAAATGGACCATGCGGAAGCTCTCTAAGCCATGTGAACCACGGCAACGGACGGCAGAAAAGATATGACTCAAAACCTGATTTTTTAAGAATTTGAGGAAGTCCCCTTGTATGACCGAAAGCATCAAAGTTTATACCTGTTTTGGGATATGTATTAAATTTTTCTTTAAAATATTCCTTACCAAGTGTTATTTGACGCATAAAGGATTCACCTGACGGTACAAGGCAATCAGGCTGATCATACCAACCACCCATAATATGCCACTTACCACGCTTTACAAGAGCTGTTATCTCTTCAAAAAGTTTAGGGTCAAAGCGCTCTATATATTCATATAAAATAACCTCATTGTGGCAAAATATATAATCGTACTTTTCTGCCAGACGAACAGCACTGTAGAATGTTGCAAGTGCAGCTGCAGCTCCCTCATCCCAATCCCATTGCCAAACAGGATCCAAATGAGAATTACATACAAGGTGAAGTTTTTTCATTTTTATTTCCTCTTTTCATAAATAAAAAACAAATCAATATATTCCTGTTATTTCCCAAAAAGGGAACGCAAATGCGCTCCCTTTGGTCTTATTATGAATTTAAAGTATTTATTGTGTTATTGTTTTACTTTTCTTCTTTTTTATAATTACTAAAATAACAACAGCCGCAACAACCGCAAGCACTGCACCACCGCCGATAGCTACAGGCAAAATCGGAAATTCCGATTCTTTTTCGGTTTTAATGCTTTGTACAGCCTTTTCGGATACCTTTATCTGAACAGTACCCTTTGACTTACCGTTATAAGAACCTGTTACGGTATAGATGCCGGGTTTTTTAGCAATAAATACGCCGTTCTTGATCGTGGCATCTTCGCTGTCTACAGTATATTCAGAACCTTCCAATACTGCGGGATAGGTTGCCGAAACACGTACCTGATCGCCAATAAAGCATTCACTATTGCTAACCTCCAAAGCATCCAGTTCAACTGCGGGGGCATGGAAATATTGCGGACAGGAAGCGTATATCTGGAATTTACCTGCATTACGAACCGGATCCATCGGATCATCAGATGCACGGTCTACAACACGCATTATCAATTCATTATTGCAATAAATTTCTATAATACAAACATCCTCTGTAGCATTGTAGATAGATATTGTATAATCGTATGTTTTATCATATTCAAAGAACGGATGATTGGTTTTATTCCAGTTATAGGTCAACCGGTATTGGTCTATAAGCGAATAGTTAATACCGTTTTTCCAAATAGAGATTTCCTGGCTGTGAACACCAACAAGTTCAGGATTTGTCGGAACGCGTTCCTCTGTTAGTTCTATATAGGCAAATGCAATATTGTAACCGTATAGTGCGGTTTCACTTACATCCATTCCCTCGGTCAATGGCTGACCTCTTAAAACAATACTATTTGTAGGAAGTTCTTCGTTGAATGCCAACATTTTTGTAGTGCTGAACTTAAATGTAACATCCTTCATATCCTCTACGGACTTGATAACGTTAATAGGCTCAACATTTGAGAACATAAAGCCTCTGTCTTCCTGAACCGGAATATAACCATCTATTCTGCTGTTTTCCCAAAGAGATGTCATAGCTTCTGGTGCCTTAACATCAGTTTCGTAATACTCAAACCAAGTACCGTTTACAAATTGCAAAGAGAACTCTTGCATACTGTTGATTTTATATCCACCGCAACTCATAGTTAAGCCTGCAGGGAATGTAACAATATCGCCCTCTTTAAATTTACCGAATAAAGCCTCATCCAATGAGATATAGAACAAACGGTTATTACCGCTTTCCGCCTTATTTGCATAGGTGGTAAATTCTTTACCGTTTAAATATGCTGTAAGACCCTCAAATTTTTCAAACCAGTTGCTACCGGGAATTTCTTTATCAACATTTACATAAATATCCCAACGTGAAATGGTAGAATTGTAATAAGAAGAACTGAGGTGCTGCATTTTAAGATCCGAATATTCATAATCGGTAAACTTAACATTGTTCCACATTCCACCGAACAAATAAACATTTACCTCATCGTTAAAACGGATTCCATTCCAACCGGAATTTGCAATAGCCTTTGCCCCCTTATCGATAGTAAGGGTTGCTGTTTTTGCGTCACTCGGAAGTACAGATTCCGGAATACATACATATAAGTATTTTTCCGAACGGAACATGGTTATTTCTTCATAAACCTTACCGTTAACCTTTATCGGAATATCGTAATATTCGGAACCTTCCTCAACATCAAGCTCTTCCTCAACTACAAAGAACAACTGCCAAGCTTTAATATCATTAGAGAATTTGCAAGCTCTTAAAAGCCCCGGAACGGTTATATCTAAATACTTGGTTTTTGTGGTAGGCTCTTTAGCTGATACCTTTTTATGATGTAGGTATGCAGTACAATCCGCCGCTAAATTAACGGAATATATTCCATAGCGGTCATCTGCCACACCTGATTTCAATGTAATATACGAACCATCGGCAGCATTTTCGGGAAGAACAGTATCGGGCACAAAGAATACAAGATTATTATTAACCTTATATAAATTAACCTCAATAGTATTTCCGTTTACTATACATTCAAGCGACTTGTACTCGTGGTCGCGGAAACCGGGAACCTCACCGTCAACCTTAATATATATATCCCAAGCCTTACGGTTTTTATTATATTTTGAAGCAGCAGCTATACCAACAGGATTTAGCTTAACGGTGGTTTTAGGCATCGGTGCAGTATAGGTAGTAGACCAGCTTTGACCGTTATAATAAAGGTTTATCTCCGAATAAGAAACGCCGTAGTCACCCAAAGCAAATAAGCCCTTAACGGTTATCTTATCTTTATCCTTTGCAAAAACACCGCCTGAAGCAATATCTAAATAAATAAAGTTTTCATCATACTTTTTAAGAGCAGCATCAATCTTTTTACCGTTATAGAAGATACCGCTGTTTTCATCATAGCTTACAGCACGAATCGGAGTAGACCACTTCTTATCAACCGCAAAGTTATCACCTGTAATTAAGTAAATACCGCTTTCGGTACCTGCCATCCATGAGAATGTTGTTTTATCCAAAGAAAGATTTACATTACTCTCTTTAGCCTTTATTTCGGAAGCAAATCCGGTAAGAGATACACCGTATTGGTTGATATAAATTGTAAATTCCTTTACATCCATTCCAATAAGACGATCTGCAGATTTTGCCTTACCGCTTACCTTAACCTCTGCTTTACCGTTTTTAGCAATTTTATCAGACTCAATTATAAGGAAGAATTCATCTTCATGACCTGCATGATAGCACGGCATAAAATAGCTAACCCCGTTAATAATCATATTTACGGAATCAAATCTTTGGTCGGCATTACCGGGAAGCTTTTCTTTAGTTTTAAAATAAAGCTCCCATCTGTTAGAATCGTTGCTGTAACGGCTTACCTTACTATCAAATTCTGTGATTGTTACAGAAGAGTAATTGGTTTCGGGCTCGGTTCCGTCTGTCCAACCTCCATCCTTAAATACCAGATTATATTGCTTATAAGAAGAAATATAGCTACCTGTTTTAAATATGCCCTTTATTGTTATGATATCACCGTTCTTAGGCAATACATTTGCATCTTTCAGGCATACATAATAGTTATTTGTATCAAACTTTTTAAGGAAAACATCGGTCTTAACACCATTTAAGAATACACCGTTTGTTTTGCCCTCATAAGCACTTGTAATAACTGACCAATTTATATCATAAGGAACATTATCATTTGCAATGATAAAGATACCTTCCTCATTACCACCGCCGAGACTTGTTCTGTCTATAGTAATTTCAATATCCTTCTCATCAATAGCAACATTTGAAGATGTAAATGATACATCGCCGTTTGCGAAGTAAATAATAGTATCGCCTATAAGCTTGATTTTTGCGTTTTCGCCCTCTGCCGCATAGTTACCGCCCATAATTTTAAGCGAAACCTCTGCCTTGGGGTTTTGAGGAATTAAAGAACCGTCAATTTCAAAAGCAAATGAATGCTGTTGTGATGACTTTTTACATTTTATAGTTTTGCTCTTGCCGTCTACCTTCATCAAAACATCAAAGAAAACAGCATCATCAACACCCGGAAGAGCCTTTGTTGTAGAAAGATAAATTTCCCACTTACCTGTTTCGGTATTATACTTAGAAACGGTTAATAAATCAACAAAATCAAGTTCTATTGTCTCGGTATCAACCTTTTCTGTCCAATTAGTACCATCAAACGTAAACTCAACCTCATTAAAGGAAACTCTGAACTCTTTATAGTAGAAAATACCCTTAATTGTAATTACATCATTCTTTTTAGCGGTTATTCCTGCATCGCTTAAACATACATACCACTTTTTGATGTCATATTTCTTTAAATGTACTTCAGTTCTTGTGTCGTTTAAGAATACACCGTTTTGCTCACCGGTATAAGCATATATTCTCTGCTCCCAACCAAGTTTGGCAAGATCGTCATCACCTATAAGGCTAATTCCGTTTTGCGGATCAGGAAGCTGCTCATCCAAATAAAGGGTTCTTCCCGTTTCGAGATTGGGATCATCGGTAAGGCTCCAGGTTGTACCGTCAAAAACTAAAGAAATTTCTTGGAAGTAAACCTTTTTAGCCTTATGAGTAACCGTACCCTTAACAGTTACCTTGTCTCCTGCTTTTGCAAGGATATTGCCGTCCTTCAAGCAAACATACCATGTGGTTTTACCATATTTCTTCATCTTAACCGAAGTCTTTTCGCCATTTAAGAATACACCGTTTTGCTCGCCTGCATCAAATGATATAAATGTGTTCCAATTTGCATCATGTTCAATGCTATCTTCACTTTCAAGATATATACCATTTTCGTTACCGAATCTCTCAATATCGTTTGTATAGTACTGCTTGAATGTGCCATCCTCTATCTCGGTTTTAACCTCCCAGGTAGTACCGTTAAAAACTACAGCAAACTGCTGATATACAGCTGTTTTGCCATTATGAGTTATAGCACCCTTAACGGTAACAACATCATCCTTTACCGGAGTAACTCCGGCATCTGAAAGACAAACATACCAAACAAATGGGGTAATCTTTTTCATTTGAGTTGCAGTTTTAGCACCATTTATAAATACACCGTTGTTATCGCCCTCATCAAATGAAATTAAAGTGCCCCAAGAGGTATCGCACTCTAAAGTATCGTTACCTAAAAGGAAAAAGCCGTTAACAGTACCGTACTTGTTTATATCGTCAGCATAATGCAAATCAAAGGTACGATTATATTCAGTATTATCGGTTGCGGGAGTATCGGTAACAACCCATGCACTGCCGTTGTATTTAACCGAAATTGTATCAAACTTTACCGAGTAACTATCGTAAGTAAATGTACCCTTTACGGTTACTACTGTATCAGCCGCAACATTTTTAGAGAAATTTATAATCCAAGTACCATTTCTCTTTACAAATGCCAAATCCTTATTTATGGTGGAATTTACAATAATACCCTCATTTTCGGCAGTTGCCTTGAATTTTTTAATACTGCTGTTTATATCGATTGTATCAGTTCCGCTGAAAACCAACTTTTTAGCGGTGCTTTCCTGCGCGCTCAAGGTCAACGTGCTGTTTACAGTTTCATCAGCATAAACAGCCGTTGTGATAAAGCAGGATGCAACAATCAATATTGCCGCCGTTAATAATGAAATAATCCTTTTTTTCATTTTCATCACCTTTTTTTAAATTTTTATGTAAATATATTTAAAAACGATCTTTATATAATAACTTGATCATTTTATTACTTTGATAAAAAAACCGCTGATTTCCTTATCAAAACAATAAAACCGCGAATTAGTTTCCCGAAGGTTACCCCTCGGGAAACTAATTTTTTAAAATTTATGCAATGTAAGGAATAACGAATATTCCCTGACCGGGTGTTAAGGTAGCTTCATAAGTACCGTTG
Source organism: Acutalibacteraceae bacterium (assembly GCA_045534855.1). Lineage (GTDB taxonomy): Bacteria > Bacillota > Clostridia > Oscillospirales > Acutalibacteraceae > UBA737. The sequence continues at coordinate 10,126 of JAZSKL010000036.1, read as the reverse complement.
TTCAATTCAACAATACTTTCAACACCGTTAACAAATACCTTTGCGTGGTCAGCGTTATTAAATGTTACAGAAATAGACTCGGTAACATTTTTAGAAGGATCGGTAGCGTTTACAAGCATAAAGCCATCGTAACCGTTGCTATCTTTAAGGCAACCGATTATAGCATCGTTAGATGCATCGCAAGCATCTATACGCTTGGAGGTATAAGCTTCAACATAGTTCATTATACCGTTGCTGTTGTCGCCCTTAATGCCAACTGTACCCTGCCAGTTAAAGTCTAAAATAACGTTATCAAATGCCTTGATTTCGTTATTTACAGACTGTACAGCATAGTAAACAGCGGTCTTTTCGCCGTTGTAAATCATAGAGGATGTTGCAGCAACGCTATCATCCCAATGCTGACCGTAGGTGAAGTAGTTGATGGACTTCATACCGTATGCAAGAGCAGAGTAAACCTGGAAGGAAACATCTGCAGTAGTTACTTCACGGTAATAATCCTTACCGTTCAACTCATCAGCATAGCTCTGTACAGTAATACCTGTATCATAAGCGCCCTTTGCATTGGAAGCAGCCAATGTAAGGTTCAAGAACCAATCGGAACGCATATAATCTTTTTCATTATACTTGTAGCTGAGTATTGTCTTGTAGCTATGCTTGAAGGGATAGAAGTCATAAGTAAACTCACCGAAGAGATTACCGAAAGAGTTTGCATAGTTTGTATACTTCTCGTTCAATGAAAGACTGTTATCAAGTGAAAGGAAGCTTTCATCGGTATATGTAGGCAAGCAGGAAGTAAAGAAATCGAGATTGGGGTTAAGAGTCTTTAATGCGTTTGTAACCTTTGTATATGTAGTTAAATCGCTGATGCGTGGCTCATCGCCCATAAACCAACCGCGGAAGTTATCATACTTTGACAAATCATTGTAAATTGTCTGCAAGGTTGCAGCATCATATTCTTCCTTACCTGTAAGCATAAGCTGCATAGCGCCTGCCTGAACGATAACATCAAGACCCTTTTGAGCAGCAAGATTCATATAAGCATCAAGATTTGCATCGCCATACATTGCACGGTTTTCACCAATAAGGGTTGTAAAGCCTGCTGCTTTATAATCATCAAAGCCTTCAGAAAGAGTGGGGCTTACATAAGCAGAAAGTCTCATTTCGGCATCGCTGTTATAGGTAGGAACGCCTGTTATGTTTGCACCGTTCTCAAACTTAATGAGACCGAGAAGTAATTTTCTGGTAAGAACTACGTCATCAGAATCAACAAAACCGTCACCGTTAAGGTCGGCATCCTTTAAGTTGATCTGATCGGTAGCTCCTGCGATATACTTCTTCAAACGAACAAGGTCAGCTACGTTAGACTTACCGTCACCGTTACTGTCACCGCTTACGTTTGTAGAACCGGTATCCTCTGTTGCAGAGTAAACCTTCCACTGACCATCAGTGAAGATGTATTTTGCTGTTTGGAAAGTAACAAAGTTAAGCTCTTTAATAGTAAATGTACCCTTTACCAATACTATTGTTCCCTCTGTGGCTGTTACGCCTGCATCAGAAAGGCATACATAATACTTATTAGCATCATATTTCTTTAAAACTACGTCTGTTTCTACGCCGTTAACATATACGCCGCTGTTTTCGCCGCTCTTTGTAACCTTGTAATCCCAACCGGTTACAGGGAAATCATCATTAACGGTAAGGTATATACCGTTTGCATTACCGCCGTTGCCGGTAAGGTAATCAACAGAGGGTGCAGAAGCATTGTAAGAAGCGCCAACTGTAAACTGATAATCCTCAGTGAGTCTGATACCGAAATCGCAATGTGTGCGACCTGCAGAGTTAAGACCCTGAACAGCGCCTGCTTTAAGGGTAACTACATATTCGCCATCAAAATCCTTTGGAAGCTTATCCATCAAAATGCAAAGGTTGTATACATCTTCGCCGTTTACATTTGTTGCAACAGCGGACTTAAACCAATCAGTTGTATACTCAACACCGTTAACTGCATAGGTAAGATACGGATAAGTAACGCCATCGCATTCGCCGGGGATGTTGTTACTCAATGTGAAATACATAATCCAACAGCCGCGTGCCTCATCGTAAGTAATATAGTTGTAAGAAAGACCTGTAACGGTAAAGTCGGTAACGGCAAAGTCGCCTACACCGAAATGCTTACCGTCAAACTTAAATACAGCCTCATTAAAGTTTATTATTTCATCGCCGTTAACGAAAGAACCCTTAATAGTAACGAGGTCTCCATAGTTAAGAGCTACACCTGCGATATCAACATACCAGGTGTTTGCATTGATCTTCTTAAGAACAACGCCGGTCTTTACGCCGTTAACAAATACGCCTGAATTTGCATCGTTAGCAGCGGAAATGGGGGTACCCCAGCTACTATCATAGGAAGCACCGTCATCAGAAGTGAAGTAGAAGCCTGCAGCGCCACCAAACTCACCGCTTTCAGAAAGAACGGGGGTACCTGTAAAGGTTTGTACAGGAGCTTCGTATACGTATGTAGCCTCCTCGAAGGTGATCTTGTGAGTACCGTAAACGAATGTACCTGCAATAGTGATTTCATCGCCGAAATCCGGTACTACACCTGCATCAGCAAGGCAAACATACCACTTATCCTCAGCGATCTTTTTGATAACAACAGCAGTCTTTTCTCCGTTTAAGAATACACCGCTTTCATCATCATCAATAGGAGTTGCAGCAACATTCCAGTCAGCTGAATTATAGGGGAATTCAGTCTCACCCGCACTAAAGTACAAACCGGCAAAATCGTTTGCAGGCTGGAATACAGGAGTACCTGTATACTCGGTATATTCAGGACCATCGCCTACATACCAAGCAGAACCGTCATAGGTGAATTTGATTTCTTTGAAATACATATGGCCGGCAATAGACCAATCTCCATCGTTTGATGAAGTAAAATGTCCTCTTACAACAATAGTTGTGCCGGCAACAGCATTTAATTTTCCAATATAGAATGCGCCGTTTCCGATATTCTTTAATTCGATATTTTTATTAGCAGTCCAATAATCAGGAGCAATATCATCTACAAATACACCGCTGTAAATATTATTCCAATCAACAGCCTCAACTCTTTGATATAAGCTGTTTGCAGGAGAAAGGAAACGTTCCCAAGACTCTACACCTGTAGAAAGCGGAATGCCGTTTGCATCTGCAAGGTTGAAATAAAGTGCATTTGCAGTTGAAGTATTAGAATCAACTGTAACGTTACCGTTATCAAGTATAGTTGTAGCTATAATGTGACTATCAACAGTAACAACTTCGAAGTCACTCTTAATATTAAGACCGTATCTTATACCTGCCTTATCGGGTTTGTACTGACCTTTTTTGATAGTGATTATTGCCCCGCTATCCCCCGGTACAACACTTCCGGGAATAGTAAAGTAAACTGTATTTGAGCCTGCTGAAGAAACCTGACTTGTGGTATAGATATTACCATTATACTCATAGTTAAGGCCTTCATACTTATAATCCCAACTTATGCCTATAGAAGTATCTGTTTCGAGATAGAATACCCAATTATTACCATCAAATTTGCTATCCCAACTGTTAGCACCTGTAATGTCAACATTTTTGTATTCGTAATCACTTCTTACAAAACTCCAATTAGCGCCATCGAAGGTAAAGGTAAGCTCTTTAAAGAACATACTTCCTATAACACTCCAATCACCGTTAGAAGATGCAAAATATCCTCTTACGGTAACTGTTGTGCCTGCAGTAGCATTTAAGCCGCCAACATAGAATTTACCGGGTTCGTAGTTTTTGAAATTGCCGCCGAAATAATCTATAGGCTGACCATCTGCAAAAACACCGCTGTAGGTAGTTCCCCACTCGCTTCCTTCAAGTCTTGCACCTTCATAATTTGCAGGTGCAAGGAAATTGCCCCATGAATCAAGACCGGTAGAAATATAATTACCGTTTGCATCCTTTAAATCAAAATAGAATGCAGTTGAGCTGTGATTGTATGTTTCAACAGTATCTGCATAGATAACCTGTGAGTTAACGAGCTTGCCATCAACAACTACAACCTCTAAATCATTTGTGATGTTAATACCTGTTGTAAGGCCTTCGGAAACAGGTGCATACTGACCTGCTTTAATGGTGAAGCTTGCACCGTTTTCATTAGGAACAACATCGCCGGGAATTGCACAATAGAATAAACCTTCACCGGCAGACTTTACCTCAAGAGATGTGTAGGTATTACCATTGTATTCAAAGGTAATACTTTCATACTCATCTACCCAAGCAGTACCAGAGTGACCGCTTGTGCTAAGATAAAGATTCCAACAATTACGATCGCTGTTAAACGAGGTGTCCCAAGCTGCAGTTCCTATAAGGGTAACATCTGCATACTCAGTTGTTGCCGCAAAGGAAAGCGTGCCGAATGGAACAAGTAAAAGAGTAAATGCCAAAAGAAACGCTAAAACTTTTTTCATTTAAATCCTTCTTTCTTTTTTTATTTATAAAAAGCTTTTCGCCTTTCATACAATATAATCACTTCAATGCGCCTATATCCTTACTGTTAAATATGTTTTTAGCAATGAAGCCAAATACAATAAACACAGGAATCATTGTAAGAACAATACCCGCAAACATCATAGGATAGTCCGAACCGCGAACATCGGCAGCACGCTGAAGCTGTTGCAATCCCAAAGCAACCGTAGGATGGCTTGGCAAGAAGATATAAGCTGTCATATAATCATTCCAAACGGCGATTATAGATGAAATAATATTTATGGATAGAAGCGGAAGTGCCTGCGGATAGTATATTTTCAAAAATACCATAAATTCTCCCGCACCATCTATATAAGCAGCTTCGGCATACGTACTTGGCAATCCTCTGAAGAAAGCGGTTAGTATAAGCATACCGCTGCCGAATGCGCCCGACTGCAAAATAAAGAGTCCGAAATATGTATCATATAAATCAAGACCGCTTAAAAACTTGAGTTGAGCGCTTGCACCGCCTATAATCGGAATGGTCATCAAAATATACAAGAACGCTTCAAACTTCGCTCTGCCTTTAAACTCCATACGACCAAATACATAGCCTGCCATAACGGGGAACGACATTGTACAGAATACCGAAATCGCAATCATTACCACCGTATTGAAAAGCATCTGATAAAGGTTATTATTTTTGTATTCAAAATTAAATACATCGAGATAATTCTTGAAATCCCACTCGCCTTCAGGCAAACCTAATGCATCCATCATAAATCCGGGAGCAGTTTTAAACGAGTTTATAAGTACCCATATAAATATGAATACAAAGGTTAGTGCAAAAAACACCATTGCAGCATATATAACTACTTTAAAAGCCGTCCATAAGACGTTAGTAGGAGTAAGTTCTGTTTTCATAATCTATTCCTCCTACTAATACTCTACTGCGTTTTCAAGTTTATGAGAAATCTTTCGGATACCAATCATAATAGGACAAGCTACTATGGTTACCAAAATTCCGTAAGCCGCGGCAATACCGTAACGCCTTGCGGTAGTATAGTTAAGTATCGAAAGTCCCATAGTTCCTACATCATAACCACCGTTGTTTTGAGGAACGAACAGCAATGACGGTAACGCCCAACTGAATACTCCCGCAACGCCTAATGAAATCATTGTGCATATTGTTGGGGATGCAAGAGGAAGTATTATTGAGAAGAATACTTTGGGTTCGCTTGCACCATCCAACTTAGCAGCTTCTATATAACTATCAGGAACACGTCTCATACAAGAAAGGAAATATATAATATTTGTAGAGAAACCGGTCCATATACTGAATACAATTATACTGCTCCATGCATTTTCCGCCGAGAAAAATCCGGAATTTGGCCATTCCCACCCAAGCAAATTATAAAGGTAGTTTATAGGTCCGTCCGGCTGGAAAACCTGACGGTAAGCAAGTACCAATACAACTGCAGAGGTTATAACAGGTATATAAAGAGTATATCTTAAAATCTTATAACCCTTAACCTGCAAATAAAGCAGATATGCAAAAGCCAATGAAATGGGAGCGTTTACAAAAATAACCAAAAACATAAGCTCTAAGCAATGTATAAGAGCATTATATTCGGGTACGGTGTTTTTAGAAGGATCAAAAAGATTGAATACACCCTCAAAATTTGCAAAGCCTACAAAATCACCATTTATAATATCAAAGGTATAATCGCGCATAGACATCCAGATAATATCAAAATTAAGATACCATTCCAAAAACAGGTGCAGTACAGGCCATGCAAGCATAAGCGTTATAAAAATCTTACGCTTTCGAACAACCTCTTTCATACCCTTTGATTTTTTTACTTTTTCAGCAACCATATTACAAAATTCCTAACTTTTGCTTAAATTCATGCCAATGTGAAAGCTTGTAATTGTAATTCCACTTAACATAATTGAAAACATTTTCTGTAATAGCTACGCCCTGTGCTTCACTCGGTGAAGAAATAGGCTTCAAGGTCTTTGAATCGTAGTATTTTTTAATACTGCCATATCCGCCCTGGGACAATTTAGCGTAAGGCAAGGTATCAGAAACAAAGCTTAATGCGCCAACACCAAACATCGGGTTAGTTGAGTAAACTGTACAAAGTGCATCTGTAGCAACAGCTCTGTCAACAGCAGTTTTAACCTGCTTTGCCCAAGCATTAAGTTTGATTTTGCTGTCATTGCACTCAAAGCAAACAGGAGCCTGGATGTTTTCCTCAACAGTTGCCAAAGCTTTTTCGGAGAACATATATTTAAGGAAGTCTTTTGCTAAATCCTGTTTTTGAGAACGAGTAGGAATAAACATAAAGTCCTGAGTGTTGATACCGAGGTATTGTACATATTTACCTTCACTATCGGTAGGAACATTAGCGCCCTCTGCGCAAAGTGCATTACCCTCATCATCAGTAAGGGTAGGAACAGGCATAAAGGCCCAATTGCTTACATCACCCATCAAATCGGTGGATTCAGAATAAAGCCAGCTTCCTGCCGGAACAAACAATGATCTTCCCATAAGATACTGTGTCTGAGACTCGGTATGGTTATAAGAAAGACAGTTAGGAATAGAACTGTTGGAAACTATCTTTCCATCAGCCCCCTCTTTGAGATCCAATAAATCCATTATCTTCTGATAGCAAATATAAAATGCCTCATCGTTAAACATATCAGGATTTGCCTGCTGTTCAAAGAACTGCTTGGTTTTTTCTTTACCGAAATACTGCTGTAACCAAGGCTTAAACAAGAACTCAAGAGTTCCTATACTTCCCGACCAAGCCCAAGCCTTAACATTCTGGGTTTTACCTGCGGATTCATAGGTGAATAAATCCTTTTTGTTTCCGTTCTTAACAGTTTCATTAAGAGCATCTATAACCTGCTCAAGCTCTGCTGTAGTGGTAGGATAATCGTGACCCTTCTCCCACTTGAGAACATCATGAGTAAGATAGTCCATCATTTTCTTATTATAGGACATACCGATAGGACCCATAGAAAGCGGGAAAATACCATATCTCTTATTACCGTTAACATCCTCTATGTAGTAATCCTGAACAAGGCATCTGTCTGCCAAGGATTTACCATCTGAAGAATCGGTGTAAACATCGGTAATATCAACTATAAGATCATTTTTAAGCCAATCTGCCCATTCATTTGTCTGACCGAAGTAAACATCGGCACACTCCATTGCATCGCTTGAAATTATTGTAAATAAGTTAGCAAGCAAAAGTGAGTCAAACTGAACATTTACCTCGATACCTGTTTCATAGGTGTATTTTTCGGCAACGTCCTCAATCCAGTCTGCACCCAAACCGTTGATAGTTACTACAACATTGATGCTTTGTCCGGTGAGCTTTGCTGCGCCCTCTTTGCCGCCGCAACCCGCAAACGTGCATATTAAGCAAACAGTAAGAAGAAGCGCAACAATCTTTTTTAAACTTTTCATCTTTTTTCTCCTTTATTTATTTTTATTATGCTAACGGGATAACGAAAACTCCTTCACCCGCGCCAATATCAAATGTATAGCTGCCATCCTTTAAAGTAATGGTCTGTTCCTCTCCGTTTATATAAGCCAACGCTTTTTTCGCTTTGTAGAACGAAACAGTAACCTTATCGGTCTTATTCGCACTCGGCTCGGTAGAGTTTACTATCATATATCCATCAAAACCGTTTTTATCCTTCAGGCAACCGATAATTGTCTCTTCAGACACAGAAACGTTTTTGATACGCTCATTCTTATATTTGCCTACACGGTTTAGCAATACGCTCTTGGTATTACCCTTTGGAGCTACTGCCATTGTTCCCTGCCATTCATAGTTAAGAAGAACATGATCAAACTTTGCAATCTCATTATTCATAGCCTGTACTGCGTAATAGCAATCGGTCTTAACGCCGGGACCGCCATTAGTTTCGGGAGGCATAACCATTGCATCATAGAAGGTTTCACCGTTAGGATCGGTAGAACCCCAATGTACCCAATATGTAAAGTAACCAAACTCTTTTACTCCGTACGCCAAGCTGCTGTACATCTGGAAGCCAATGTCTGCCTTAGTTGCAACTGTTCTTGCCTGATTAGTGTTGGTGTTAAGAGCCGGATCACCGGGCTTGCCGTAACTGCTGGTTTGAATAGTTATACCGATTTTAGAGCCTTCATACTTCTTAGCCTGTGTTGCAACTATATCAAGGTTTTCGTACCAGGTATCCCAAATGTAATTCACCTTACGTGAATTATCTGTACGAAGCGGATAATAGTCATAGGTAAACGAATTCATAGCCTTTAAATAAGCATCAACATACTCTATGTAAGCATCGCGCTCGTTTTTACCGCCATTGCCGAAGCTAACACTCAAGTGAGGAGCACCGTATATCGGTAAATAACTTACGAAGAACATTGAATCAGGCTTCAAGGAGGTTAAATGATCCTTATAAGCTTTAAATGTATTAACATACTCTATCTTAGGCTCGTCCTTGAAAGAGAAGCCACGGAACATTTTATATGTAGAAAGGGTTGAAACAAGCTTCTGCATATATTCCTTGTTCTGAGCAGTAATTCTGAAATCGTTAGTAGCAGTATAGCGCTCAAGCGGACCTGTATGAACAACAACCGGAATTCCGATTTTTTCTGCCAACTCCATAGTAGTGTACAAATTGGTTTCGCTGAACTTTTCATTTTCTTCCCAGTTTGCATCATACTCAGTAAGCATAAAGGTAAAACCTGCATCCTTGTAATCCTTAAACTCCTGCTCATTGATATTGCTCTTATAATTTGCTTTAGAGGCATCCAATGCGCCGTTTATAGAATCAGGATATGCATAATTTTCCTTTGCCGGCATACAATAGGCACCGCGTTCTATATACCCGTTATCTTCGTAGGTGGGAACGCCTTTAGCAACCGTAATATTCGGTTCTTTATCGCCATCAGAAGAACCACAAGCCGCCATTGTCAATGCCGTACTTACAGCCAATAACATACAAATCATCCTTTTCAAGAGTACATCGCTCCTTTTACTTTTTTTTAATTATAACAAAAGCCCCTATCTTAATCTATCGTTTTTTTACAAGGATGAATGATTTTTTTTAATTTTTAAATTTTTACATTTTATTCATTGTATTTACTACCAAAAAATTATAACATTTTGGTAAAATATACATAAAATTTTTCTCATTTTTACCATACGCCATATTGACAAAAAGCGTATAAAATCATATAATAATAACACCTTAAATGCTGGATGTGAGAATTTTGAGTGAATTTAAAACAACTGATAATGTTGAAAACATTCAATACCACGATTTTGAAAGCTACTTATTTTCTTTGGAGGATCAAGTAGGATTTCACTTTAGTGATAGCGATGCTACCACCCACGTTCATAATGGCTTTGCGGAATTTTCTCTTATTATTTCAGGCGAATGGGAGCATACATTAAACGGCAAAACCGAAAAGTTAGATAAAGACACGCTGATTTTCTTGGGCAATAATACTATGCACGCGTTAAAGCCATGCTCAAAAGGCTGTAATCACTTTACTTTCTTTTTCAAAGAGGAATTCCTTAAAAAATTTTTGCTTAACTTTTTTCCTAATAATACAAGTATTCTTACAACCAAATTCAAAAAAACTATATTA
>JAZSKL010000194.1:0-6084 GCA_045534855.1 Acutalibacteraceae bacterium | reverse complement strand
GGCGCAGGAAAACTTCACCCTGCAATGGATAAATCGGTCTTTTGCCCTTGGCAATAATACAGTAATGTTTTATGTAGAGCTTCCCGATTATGCTAAAGCAGGTGCTAATTGGGCGCTTAATCTTAATTCATTTTATGTTCGTCAGAATGATGTGAATTTTTATCTCAACCGCGGTGTCGGAGTAAGTTATTCTTATATTTCCAAAAACTCCGATAAATGGCAGTTTGCCGAAACCTCTTCTGTTGACGGTGTAGCTGCTGTTTTCTCGGCACTTCCTTCCGGATTTAAGGGATATGTTCGTATAGATATATCCTTGGCTACCTTTTGGGGTTCAAACGGAAAAGAGGTTGATTTGAGCGAGTATTATATGCTTGTTAATATGGGCTTTGGCTTCAATGCTGTAGGCGGCGAATGCGGTGATCTTATTTTCGGCGGTGTATTGTACTATCCTGATGACGATAACAACCACGCAACCCTTTTGACCTCAAGCAATAAGTATTATCAACTTGCAGGCAGCAGTGAGGGTATTCATGTAAGAGCTTATGCTTCAAGATGGAATGTAACCGTTACCAATACAGTTTCGGGTGCAGACCTTGCCGCAGACAAAGCTAATTATGATGCTTCTGCATTATGTCCCGCAGGCGGAAACGGTGTTGTACTTGACAGTTTAACAGGCGAGCCGATTACGCAGTTACATATGTATTCTAAAATGTGGCCTAATCTTAAAATGCAACCCGGTGTAGATACATTTATGATGTATGTTGAGCTTCCTACTTATGATGCAGATACTCCGGCTCTTTACATTTCAATGCCGGCTACTAATCAAGGCGAAAGTTGGATGACTTATCTTGATCCCGCCAGAGCACAGTATTCTTATTTGAGCAAAGACGGCACTTCTTGGAAGAGGGGTATTGTAGGCTCAAACGGTGAGCTTTCCGAGCTTGGATCAGGCTTTAAGGGATATATTAAGTTTGACCTTAAAAACTTTAAATTCTATGAGGATGGAACTTCTATTAAATCTTCATACGATATGAAGAATTACTACAATATAGAAAACTTCCAATTCAGATTTAACCACGTTGGCGGCGAAAACGGAAAACTTATAATCGGTTCTTTCTATTCCGTATTGATAGATAGCGACAGTACAAATATTATCACACCTGCTGTTGCAGATGGTACTGTTGAGGCATTTGGAACAACCTCATTGCAGTATGTAAATGCTACTTCAACTTCTGATGTAACCGTTACAAAAGATAACTCTGTTGCTCAAACAGCTTCTAATAAAGCAAGCGGTTTTGCAGGTGCTTACCGCGTAAGCTCCAATACGGCAGATGCTGTAAACGGCAGTGTTGTAATGCAGTCTGTAAATGCAGAGCTTACCCCCGCAAACGGCACAATGTTCTATGTTGAGCTTCCCGATTACGACAAAGAAAATGCTGATTGGGCGCTTGCTTTAAGCTCTGTAAAGGTTAGTCAAAACGGAAAAACCTTTACTGCAAACCTTGCAGACCGTTATAGCTTCTCATATCTTGCTACTGCCGGTGGCGAATGGCAAAAGGGAACGATTCGTACCTTTGACGGAGTAAACGCTGTTTTAACAGATTTACCGTCAGGCTTTAAGGGTTATATCTGTCTTGATTTTACCGATTTTACCTACGCTAAAAACAGTGGTGTAAGATTTGATATATACGCGGCTTACACTCTTGACGAGTTGGGTCTTGGCTTTAATGCCGTAGGCGGCGAGAGCGGTGACCTTGTATTCGGCGGTATTTTGTACCACCTTAACCGTAATGTTAATTTGGAAACTATGGTTAAAATTGCAGGTAATAACTATATTATTACCAAAAACGCAAATTCAATAGTTGCGGCTTCCGGCGGTGTTAGATACAATGTTGAAAACACAAATACCACCGGCGGCGCAGTTGCTACAACAGTAACTTATAATACTTGGGATTGCGTTAATCGTGTTGCTAATACATCTGCTATAATCAGCAGCACATCGGGCGAGGTTGTAACCGACCTTCATATGTTCAATAAAAAATGGCCCAATATGCAACTACAACCCAATGTAGATACCTTTATGGTATATCTTGAAATGCCTAATTATACCGAGGAAGGTCCGGCACTCTACTTGTCTCAGCCTGCGTTTGCTAACGGTGGCGGAGATAAGTATGTTGATTGCACAAATGCACAATATTCTTATATGAGCATTTATGACGGTGAATGGCATACTGCAACACTTACATCCGGCGCAGGATTTGCAGAGCTTTACCCCGGATTTAAGGGCTATGTTAAAATGGACCTTAAAACATTTGCAGGCTTTGAAAGTCTTAAATCTACCATAGATGTTACCACTCCTTACACTATGCAGTGCTTGCGTTTACGCTATAAGTATGTAGGCGGAAGCAACGGTGATTTGGTAGTTGGCGCACTTTACACACTCAATGAAGACAGTGATGCTCCTTATATCTCCGCTGTTGATAAGCGCAGAAAGGCTGCTACCCGTTTTGTATACGGCGATCTTATTCCTAACGGTGCTGTTGATGCTGACGATATTATGTTGGTAAGAAAGGCTATTTTAGGACTTGATAAGATTACAGATAACGCTATGGAGCGTGCGGATGCTAATCTTGATGGCGTTACCGTTGATGTTAAAGACCTTGTTCGTATGAAGAAGGTAGCCGCAGGTGCCACTGCCGCTAACAAGTGGCAGGATTATACCGATGCAAGCGGTCTTACCGTTTCCCGGTGGCTTGAGGGCGGTGTGATTCCTTATTACACCGAAGGCACAGTTACCCAAAAGGTAGCAGGTGACGGCACAAAGGTTATGACAGCAGTCGGCACTTCTGCCGATACTTATAACAAGTATCTTAAAGCACTTGAATATGTAGGCTTTGAGCTTTATACTACAAATAATGCAGGCGGCAACCTCTTTGCAACCTATACTAACGATGACCTTACTGTAAACGCTTACTTTATTTCAAGCAATTCTACCGCAAGAATAGTTTGGGAACCCAAAACCTACTTGCCCGGTCTTGAAAGCGAAAATGTATACGATACAACCAATAAGGTACAAACCACCATTACGGGTATTGACCTTGAGCAAGTGCCTCGTCCGGAGGGTATGGCATTTGTGATCAAGCTTGAGGATAACAGCTTTATCGTATATGACGGCGGTGTGGCAGACGGATATAATACTGACGGTGAGAAGCTTTATAATTACCTTGTATCACAAACACCCGAGGGTGAAAAGCCGGTTATTGCCGCTTGGATATTCTCTCACGCTCATAGTGACCACGTAGGTAACTTTAACGAATTTTCAATGAACTACCACGATGATGTAGTTGTTGAAAAATTCTACTACAACTTCCCAAGCGATGCAGATATTGCCGCTAATACTCCTGCTATTATGGGAACAGATATTACCCAGTACGGAATAACCAAAAAGGTATTTGCAGAATATTATGCAGATGTTCCTGCCGTTAAGGTTCATACAGGTAATAAATTCTATGTAAGAAATGTTGAGTTTGAAGTATTGCAGACCTTTGAGGATTTCTATCCCGATAAGCTTGCCGACCATAACTTCAATACAACTTCCACCATTTACAGAATGTTTGTTGACGGTCAGTCTATACTATTCCTCGGCGATGCAACACCTGCTTGTGAGACCCGTTTGGTTGAGCAGTTTGGCGATTACCTAAAGAGTGATGTTATTCAGCTTGCTCACCACGGTTTAGATGGTACACTCGCTTCGTATCAGGTTTATGACCCGACATACTGCCTGTGGCCTGGTGCTAAGCAATTCTATTATCAGTGTAATACATATGCTCATAATAACTGGTTGCTCAAAGAAAGCCCGAATGTTAAGCAGGTAATCGTTACAGGCTTCGGTACTTATACCACCAAGCTTCCGATAGATATAAAGGGCGATTATCCCGATCATATCTATGAAAATACCTATGTTAACCCCTCTTATATAGACTAACCTTTAGAAAAAGCGGTCGCTTCGGCGGCCGCTTTTTCGTATATACTTTTTGTTTTGATTTATAATATAAAACAGACTTTTTGTACTTATATGTAATATAATAATACAAAAAAATTAAAAAACTATTGAAAAATATAGTAAAAACAGTTAAATTTAATTTATAAAATAAACCGTTAAGGAGATGCAACCAAATGAAAAATGCATTTAAAAATTTTAAAAGACTTTTTTCAATGTTATTGTCAGTTTTAATTGCAGTAATGTGCTGTTTTGTGCCTACTGCAGTATCGGCTGATGTTGTAACTGAAACATTTAACAATCTTGCAGATTTTGATGTTAAAAACAGTTCGGCTTCCAATATGCCTGCCGAGACATCAGACGGTATTGTAACAAGTACCGGTGCGCTTAAAATGCAGGCACTTGATGAGGCGGTTGCTTATACAGAAAAAACCTTTAGCGGTTTTTATGATATTGCAAATTACGATATTTACGGAAATAAATATCATACAACGGGGAATGCTGTAAACACCTTCGGTAATGATTTTGCTGAAAATGTTATTACCACAGCCGATGCACAAAGCAAATTAAAGCTTGACGGAACAAACGGTATGACCGATTTCGAAACGGAATTTACTCTTACAAAGCTAAACGCCGGTGCGAAATCACTTTACGGAGGTATTTCATTTAGATTACAAGATAGTGATTTCAGAACTGCAACCTATGGCACCGCAGGTTATATGCTTTATTTTTTGAGTGAGCCCTCAAGCTGTGATGTTAAGGTTGTTTTGAGAAAATACTCAACCGCTACGGTAAGAGAAGAAAATATTTTAACCAAGGCAAATTTATTATCCTCTGCAACAAACGGTATTAAGGTTTCGGTTAAGGTTGCAGGGAAAAAACTTAACTTTACCGTTTCGGATGTGACTAATTCTGAAAACATATATTCCGATAGTTTTTCATTGGTTCCTACAACATCTAACGGTCAGTATTATGATAACGGCTCATTTGCGTTTGTTTCAAACGGAAACCACACCTTTGAAAACATAAGTCTTAAAGGTAAGGTTCCCACCAATTATGTAACCCACGAAAAGGAAATATTTAACCTTTATAACCGTGATTTTTATGATATTTACGGCAATACAACAGGTGGGGATATTGTAGATTACGGTGTTAAATTTGCAGAAGACCGTATTTCAAGCTATGGTCAATCAAAGGTTAAGATTAAAGGATATACCAATGTTGAGGATTTCAAAGCTTCATTTAACTTAAATAAAACCAATGGCAATGCACTTTACGGCGGTATTGCTTTCCGTATGCAGGATGCGTTTTTTGAAAAAGGCACCTTCGGTACACCCGGTTATCTGCTTTTTGCATACAGCGCGGCTGACAGTATGGATTTATATATCAGGTTTAGAAACTACTCAACCGCTTCCGCTTATGCCTATAAAGAGGTTAAATTTGAAGGCTTTTTAGCTGCACCCGATCAGCAAAATATCCGTATGGAGGTTGAGGTAATAGGCACGACTGTCAATGTGACCGTATATGACCTTACCGATCTTAACCGTAAAAATTCCACTTCAATAAGCCTTACAGAAGGTTTATCTGCTTCAGCTAAAGCAAATCTTTTCAAGGGCGGTTCAATAGCGTTTGTATCTAACGGTACTCACGATTATTACGATATAAGTGTTAAGGAATTGGTAAAAGAAAAACCGTTTACACAGGTTGAAAATTTTGAAGCACAGGTAGATTTTACATTTCCTTCTGCTACAAATCTTCAAGCAGGTATTATGTTCTATGTTCAGGACACCATCTATAAATCGGCAGGTCTTACTGCGTTTTCAATAAATGCTATAAGAGCCGCTTCCTCTGCCGATAATGAAATGACCCTACAACTTGTACGTTACGGAAGAAAAGCGGATGGCACTTTAAATACCAATATAGGTGCCTTGTCCGGTGCTACGTATAAGGTTTCTTCGATACTACAAACTGTAAAAGGTGCAGGAGAGAGTGTTCGCCTAAAGGTAAAGGCAATAAGAGGTACGGTTTATTTCAGCCTTATCAATCTTGCTACAGGTAAAGAAAGTGAAGTATACTCGGTAAAG
>JAZSKL010000313.1:0-7435 GCA_045534855.1 Acutalibacteraceae bacterium | reverse complement strand
CAATCATCATTTCACCGCTTTTAAGACCGCTGTTTACAGCCTTCTGAGCTAAAAATTCAAAATAATCGTTATCGTCAAGCTGTTCTAAACGCAAAAATGCTTCTTTTAATACATTTTCAATAAGCTCACGCTTAATTTTAAGGGCTTCGTCCCTCAAAATAAGCGCGGCGGCAGAATCACCGGTTGTTTTGATTACATCTAAACGCTTATTGGTTTTAGCTTCTGCTTCGATTTGCAGATTTTTTGCTTGAGCATTGGCTTCATCAATGATTTTTTGAGCATCATTTTCGGCATTTTGCTTTATTTCACTTGCTTTTTTCTCGGCTTCTTCAATTATTGAAGCGAGAATTTTTTCAGCAGATGTCATATTTTGTCACCATTAACCGATAGCGATAACAGAAAGCAATGAAACGAGGAAAGCAAGAAGAGCATAAATTTCAACGAGTGTTACCGAAACCATTGCTTTTGAAAATTCCTGATCACGCTTTGCAACAAGAGAAATACCTGCAACAGCAGCTTTACCCTGTGCAATACCCGAGATAAGACCGCCTACTGCTATAGGAAGACAAGCGGCGAGGTAAAGCATACCCTTTGCAAGTGTCATATCCATATTTCCGCCGAGAATACCGATGTTAAGCATAACCATAAAGGAAACGATGAAGCCGTAAAGACCCTGAGTACCCGGAAGAAGCTCCAAAACGAGCATTTTACCGAATTTTGAGGGGTCTTCGGAGAGAACTCCCATACCTGTTTCTGTTGCCATACCTACGCCCTTTGCTGAACCAATACCTGCAAGAATTGTAGCAAGAGCTGCTCCTAATAATGCTAAAGCTGTACCTAATGTCATTTTAATTTTCCTCCTTTTCGGCGTTTTTTACACCGAAATATTTATTTTTTAATGAAAATGCTTTAAATTCCCGTCCGCCGCCGTCATAGAACTTTGAGAAAAGCTCTACATACTGAAGCCTCAGGGTGTGAACGTATGCACCCAACGCATTAAGCGCAAAGCATAACGAGTGCCCTACAACGAACATCACAACCATAATAACAGCTCCTAAAATACCGCCGCCTGCCATAGCGCCGAGCATATTGAAAACTGCAGCCATAGCACCGGTTGTAAGTCCCAAAGCCATAAGTCGTGAGAAAGAAAGCAGATCGCTTACATAACCTGTAATATCATAAAGCGATGCTATTCCCGAAAGAATACGCATAGGTCCTTTTTTGTCACGTCCCTGTGTTAAAATAAGACCTATTACCGAAACGATGGCAACAACTGCGCCAACCGTGGTAAGCTGCGGTATTGCCATAATACCTACCGCTAAAATGCCTATGCCGAGTAAGGTTGTTATCCAAAGTCCGGCATCAAAAAATGCTCCGGCTTTATCGCCGTTTTTAATGGCTGTTACAAACTTTGCCGCAAGACCTGCTATTATCTGAACAAATCCTATTGCAAGGCTTAAAATCAACAGCGTTACCGCGTCACCGTTCATAGGCTCTATCAAAGCGGGGAGTGCTATGCGCTTTCCAAAGAATGTTTCGCTTATTACTGCGATACTGTCTCCGAAGAAGCTTCCGAAAATAAGTCCCCATATAACGGTTGAAATGCCGCAGTAAAGGAACATCTTAAAGGTTGAACGCATCTTTTGAGATGGGTTAAGGAATTTTAATATTAAAAGTGTACCTATTACTATCAAAAGTCCGTATCCCGCATCGGAAAGCATCATACCGAACAAAAGGTAATAGAAAAATCCCGTAAGCGGAGTAGGGTCAATATCCTTTGCGGATGGAAGTGAATACATAGTAGTTATCGTTTCTGCAGGGGAAGCAAACCAACCGTTTTTAAGCTTTACAGGTGCTAATTCCTCATTAGCTTCCTCGATTTCTATTACAACGGTAAATTCCTTTTGCAGAGTTTTCTTTAAAAACTCAATGTCCGGCTCGGCAACATAACCGCGAATAAGACTGGTATGTGCTGTTCGGTCTATTTCACCAAGGGTTTTGTAATGCTCTGCCTTGGCAACGCAAAAGTCGTAAAACAACTGTAACTCGTGCCTGCTTTCGGCAAGGTCTTTGATTTTTTCTTTATAGTCGGCTATAAGCTTTTCACTTTGCTCAATCCGTTCAAGCCTTGACTCAATTTTCTTTTGCGGAATTTTTGAGGTATTTTGCGAAGGACGTGCAAAGGATAAAGTTCTCAGCACCTGCTCTGCATCGCTTTCCTGTTCTTTAGGACAGCTTGCAAAGATATATGTGTTATCCTTGTCACGGTTGATTATCTCGGCATAAATAAGCAAATCGGGATTAGCTTTTGTTATGGTCTCAAGCAACTCTTCAAGCGAGTAGTTGCCCGCAACCGTTCCTATAAAAGCGGAAGTTTTTGCCGTACCTTTAAAGGATAACGGAACATCAAGGTCTTTCCAAACATTCAGTTGCTCAATTCCGAGTTTAAGCCTTAATATTTCCGAATTTTGCTCGGCAATAAAACGGTCATAGTTTATTATATTGCCGGCAAGCGTTCTTATTTCATTGGATTTATCCTTATCAAGATAAAATTCATCACGGGTAATATCAGGTGTACCCGATAATGATGCAAGCAGACCCTTTTTTTCGGGGTGGCGCTCATTCAAAATTTTGAGAGCACTGTCTGCCGCGGCGGCTGAACGCTCGTAAATGCTTATTTTTGCTTCGGTGTCCTTTTTGTTATAGCCTTCGGGGCTTTTGGAGGTTTCCTCATCACCTGCGGCTGTTTCAATGTCCATTACTGCCATTTCCTGCAACCGTTCCAAAAGCCTTCGTGTTTCGCTTTTTTCGGCATAAATGCTTACAAGCTCACACTTAACTTTAGCCAAACATATCACCACACTTTACTTTTATTTTTGTATTTTAAGAATTTCTTAAAATGCCTAAAACTCCGATTACCGCATCTTCATTTTTAGCGGCGGCTCTGGCGGTAAGCTCTGCGCGCAAATCAGCGGTTTTACTACGTGCCGTATCAGATTTCAAGGAGGACTCCTTTTCGGCACTTGCTTGCCTTTCGGCGCTTTGTGCCTGCGCTTTTTTCTTCGCCTCATCAATAATTGCGGCGGCTTTGATTTTGGCATCTGCAATTATTTCATCCGCTTGAATTTCTGCGTTTTTAATTATTGCATTTCCGCGTGCTTCGGTGGCGATAATATCGTCTATCATCTTTTTAGCCAAATTAAATTCACCTCCAAAAACCGTACATAAATATAATTAACTAAATTATACACTATTTGCCTTTTAAAGTAAAGAAATATTTGCTAAATATTTCCATAACATATTTCAGCAAAATATTTGGCATATTTATATGCTATATAATAATTAAAATAGTTGAATTTTATAATGATTTGTGATATGATAATATGAAACATTATGTTGGGCTATTGTTTTTTGTAAAGGGGTTGTTTGGATGTCGGATAACCGTTCTATAGGTATTTTCGATTCGGGTCTTGGCGGACTTACCGTTGCCAAGGAAATTATGCGGATATTGCCCGAAGAGAGTGTTGTCTATTTCGGCGATACAGGGCGTGTGCCTTACGGTACGAGAAGTCTTGAAACAATAAGGAAGTATGCGCGTCAGGATGAACGCTTTTTATTAAGCCATAATGTTAAAATGATAGTTGCCGCCTGCGGTACGGTATCATCGGTTGCGGCTGATACCGCAGAAGAACTGCCTGTTCCTTTTGTTGAGGTGGTTTCTCATTCGGTTGATGCGGCGGTAAAGGCTACAAAACTTAAAAAAATAGGAATCCTTGCAACTGCGGCAACCGTAAGGAGCGGCGCTCACAAAAAGCGTATTTTGGAGCAGATGCCCGATGCTGTGGTTGTTGAAAACAGCGGTACTTTGCTTGTACCTCTTGTTGAAGAGGGCTGGTGTGACCCCGATGATGCGGTTGTGCTCGAAACAGTGAGGCGTTATCTGCAACCGTTTGTTAGCGCGGGAGTTGATACACTAATACTCGGTTGTACGCATTTTCCAATGCTGTCGGCGGCTGTTTCAAAGGTTATGGGAGAAGGCGTAACGCTTATAAATATGGGAACGGCAACTGCAAATGCAGTTAAGGAAATACTTAAAGAAAGTGATGCTTTAAGTGATGCCGGTACTGCTCACCACAGTTTTTTTGTGAGTGATAAAGCGGATTCTTTTTCAAAGCTTGCTTCAAGACTGCTTGAAAAAAAGATAGACAATTTGGATGTTGAACAGGTGGATATAAACGGATTATGATGAAGGATGTATTGATAAAAATCAAAGGTACTCAAGGTATTGACAAGGAAGAAGAGGTTATAGAATTAAGCACCGTGGGAAAACTCGGTATAAGGGGCGATGATGTTTTGGTAACATACGAAGAACCCGATACCGTAGGGGTTAAAAATGTAAAAACTCATCTCCATTTTAAAACGCCTGATACGATTATTCTTAAACGTACAGGTCAGCTTAATTCAAAGCTTGTTATAAAAAAGGGAATACGCAATAACTGCTGTTATGTAACGGCACTCGGAGAAATGATGATAGGTATTTTCGGCGAACAAATTGAAAGTAACCTATCAGAAAACGGCGGAAGGCTTGTAATGAGCTATACAATAGATAATAATTTGCGGCTGGTCAGCCGAAATAAAGTGGAAATTACTGTCAGAGAGGTTTAAAATTATGTCTTTATTAGTAACAAAAGCAAAGGAACAAATTATAAATGCGGTTAATACTGCCGCACAAAAGGCTATAAGTGAGGGCACGTTGCCCGAAGCAGAGCTTTCGGGCTTTACCGTTGAGGTACCTGCAAACCGTGAACACGGCGATTATGCCGTTAATGCGGCTATGTCATGGGCAAGAGTGTTTAAGAAAGCTCCGCGCCAGATAGCTGAAATTCTTACCTCTAATTTTGATTTCGAGGGAAGCTATATTGAAAGATGCGAAATAGCAGGTCCCGGATTTATAAATTTCTTTTTGGCAGATAGCTATTATGCCGCAATTCTTGCCGATATTGCCGAAAAGGGTGAAAATTACGGTAAGAGTAATTACGGTGAGGGTAAGCGAGTTCTGGTTGAGTTCGTTTCGGCAAATCCAACAGGTCCTATGCATATAGGTAATGCAAGAGGCGGCGCTTTAGGCGATGCTCTTGCGGCAATACTTGAGGCATCAGGTCATTATACAGAACGTGAATTTTACATTAACGATGCAGGTAATCAGATAAATAAATTCGGGCTTTCTTTGGATCTTCGTTACAGCTAGCTTTACCGTGACGGTATTGAAATGCCCGAGGATTCATACCACGGTGAGGATATTATAAACCATGCAAAGGCTTTTGCCGAAAAATACGGTGACAGCTTTATGGAAAAGGACGAGCAGACACGCCGTAAGGCATTGGTTGAGTTTGCTTTGCCGCTTAATATTGAGGGACTTCACGATGATTTGCTTAAATACCGTATTGAGTATGATACATGGTTCAGGGAAAGCACACTTCACGCAAACGGTGAAGCCGCAAGAATTATTTCGCTTTTAAAGGAAAGCGGACATACTTATGAGCTTGAGGGTGCGCTTTGGTTTAAAGCTACTGATTTCGGTTGCGATAAGGATTTCGTTCTTGTCAGAGCAAACGGTGTTCCAACCTATGTTGTGCCTGATATTGCTTATCATTACAATAAGCTTGAGGTTCGTAAGTTTGATAAGGCAATAGATATTCTCGGCGCCGACCACCACGGCTATGTTCCGCGTTTAAAGGCGGCTCTTACAGCTCTCGGTGTTGATGCTGAACGCTTGGATGTTGTTCTTATGCAGATGGTACGCCTTGTACGCGCAGGCGAAGTTATAAAGGCTTCAAAGCGTTCGGGTAAGGCGATAACACTTGTAACTCTTTTGGATGAAGTGCCGATAGATGCCGCAAGATTTTTCTTTAATCTTCGCGAGCCTAACAGCCATTTTGACTTTGACCTTGATTTGGCTGTAAGTGAAAGCAACAGTAATCCTGTTTACTATGTTCAGTATGCGTATGCGAGAATTTGCAGTATTATTCGTAATTTGCAGGCTGAGGGTGTAACAATGCGTGATTGCAGTGCGGACGAGCTTTGCGCTTTAAATACTGCTGATGAGCGCGAGCTTATTATTCACCTCGGTGCTTTGACCGATGAAATTATTATGGCGGCTAAAAGTTATGACCCTGCCCGCATAACCCATTATGCAGTTGAGCTTGCAACCAAGTTCCATAAATTCTATTCTTCCTGCCGCGTTAAGGGTGAGGATGAAGCCTTAATGCAGGCGAGACTTAACCTTTGTGCAAATACCGCCGCAGTTATTAAGAATGTACTTTCACTGCTTAAAATAGATGCACCTGAAAAGATGTAAGTGCTTTTTAAAAGGGGAAAACTTATGAAAGATCAAAGAAATCTCACAATGCTGATGGATTTGTATGAAATGACAATGGCCAACGGCATTTTAAAAAATGATATGCGTAATACGGTGGCATATTTTGATATGTTTTTCCGCCGTGTTCCCGATAAGGGCGGTTTTGCTATTATGGCAGGACTTGAACAGCTTATTGATTATCTTAATAAGCTTTCCTTTGATAAAGAGGATATTGATTATCTTCGCAGTCTGAACCTTTTTGATGAGGAATTTATTGAATATCTTGCCGATTTTAAATTTTGCTGTGATGTATGGGCTGTTCCCGAGGGTACGCCGATTTTTCCGCATGAGCCGATTGTTACCGTAAGAGGACCTGCAATGCAGGCACTTATGATTGAAACAATGCTTTTGCTTACCGTTAATCATCAATCGCTTATAGCAACTAAAGCAAACCGTATAGTCCGTGCCGCAGGAGAGAGACCTGTTCTTGAGTTCGGCGCACGCCGCGCACAGGGCGCAGACGGTGCTTATTACGGTGCGCGTGCCGCGATTATAGGCGGATGTATCGGAACTTCCGTTTTAAAAACTGCAAAGGATTTTGGCGTTAAGGTTTCGGGAACAATGGCACATAGCTGGGTTCAGATGTTTGATGATGAGTATTTAGCATTTAAAACCTATGCCGAAAAATATCCCGATAGTTGTATGCTGCTTGTGGATACCTATAGTGTTGTTCGTTCGGGTATACCTAATGCAATCCGTGTTTTTGATGAGGTTTTGAAGCCGCTCGGCAAACGTCCTGTTGGTATCAGAATAGATAGCGGTGATATTACCTATCTTTCTAAAAAAGCCCGTAAGATGTTAGATGATGCAGGTTATCCCGATTGTAAGATATGTGTTTCTAATTCTTTGGATGAATATCTCATACGCGATATGATATTCCAAGGAGCGGCTGTTGATACCTTTGGTGTTGGCGAACGTCTTATAACAGCTTCAAGCGAGGCTGTTTTCGGAGGCGTTTATAAGCTTTCGGCTCTTGAAAAGGACGGAAAGATAATACCGAAAATGAAGATATCAAGG
>JAZSKL010000240.1:0-10575 GCA_045534855.1 Acutalibacteraceae bacterium | reverse complement strand
ATTGCCGAGGGTATTATTTCGGGTGCTGCAAAGGCAATCCACGGCACTTATGAGGTTGAGTGGCTTGGTGAGAAGATTGACCTTACTCCCGGCTGGCGCAGACTTACAATGGTTGATGCTGTTAAGCAGTATGCCGGAGTTGACTTTGGCGCAATTACCGATGATGCCGAGGCAGTAGAGGCTGCAAAGAGTATAGGCGTTGAGCTTGCCGATACCGCAGATAAGACTTGGGGTAATGCACTTTATGCCTGCTTCGACCAGCGCGTAGAGGAAAAGCTTATTCAGCCTACATTTATAACAATGTATCCGGTTGAGGTTTCTCCGCTTACCAAGGCTTCTCCCGAAGACCCGAGACTTACCGAGCGCTTTGAGCTGTTTGTTTGCCATAGTGAGCTTGCAAATGCTTATTCCGAGCTTAATGACCCGATTGTTCAGCGTCAGCGCTTTGAAAAGCAGTTAGAGCTTCGTGAGCGTGGCGATGACGAGGCAGAGATGCTTGATGAGGATTTCCTCAACGCAATGGAATACGGTATGCCCCCAACAGGCGGTATGGGTATCGGTATAGACAGAGCAGTAATGCTCCTCACCAATTCCGATTCTATCCGCGAAGTAATCCTCTTCCCGACAATGAAGCCCCTTGACTAAATAACAAGTTATAAGAACTTATAAGAAGATATAAGAACTTTTCAAAATCTTCTTACCACAGTTTAACCAAAAGATAATGGACTATGGGGATTCCATAGTCCGTTTGACTTTTTTTATATGTGTGATATAATAATTTATATAGAAAGGGGTTATATAAAATGAATAATCATATTTATTTGTCAGAAATTTTCAATAAATTACATCCACTTGAAGAATATAAAATGCATTTTGCAAAACATTCAAATGACGGAACAGAGCCTTTGGATGAGTATATGAGGGACTTCAACGAATGGGAAGGATGGAATAGTTGGTCTAATGGAAATGACCATTTTAATAGAAGGTTTATATTTTCATTGATTGATTTTTACCCCGAAAGCGATACCTGGTTGTTTGGTGGTATTTGGGAAGTATTAGAAAGAGATTTTGAAAATGGCGGAAACCATCCATATAAAATTTCTTTGTGCGAAGATTATCAAAATTTTATCGGTAGACTTAAAATAAAATATGCACATAAAAATCGAACCGTAAGGAATAGAATGGAAAATTATTTTCCACAACTTGTTGTTAAAGAGATTTTAGAAGAGCCCTATTCTATACATACGTTTCCAGGGTATAAGAATTTAGATGTGCCTTTTATGACGTTGGAAAATGTTATAAACAAAGACCATCCATCATGGAAAAATGCATTGTCTATTAAAGGAATATATTTAATTACTGACACAAAAACAGGGAAAAAATATGTTGGTAAGGCATCGGGAGAAAAAGGTTTTTGGCAACGATGGAGTGACTACATCTATGACGGTCATGGCGGTGATGTGGATTTGAAAAAATTGCTCGAATCACATGGTGGACTTCAGTATGCTCGCGAAAATTATAAATTCACCTTATTAGAAATAGTTGAATCAAATATTGAAAACGATATAGATGATAGAGAAAGTTATTGGAAACGTGTTTTAATGTCAAGGATGGAGTCAGTCGGACATAATAAAAATTAACCGAATCAATTTACCACAATTTTACCACAGTTTTGAAACGGTTTATAAAAAGTCATAAGAATATATAAGAAAATCTTGATTTTTGGCGTTTGAAAACGGCAAGTTATCAAAGGTTATAATAACTTATAAAACTTTTTCAAACTCGTTTTGAGCGTCTCCCCACAATGAAGCCTTTGGATTGATATTAAGATAAGAGTAAAAGTTATAAAAAATTACAAGTCATTTACACTTGAAAAGAGTGTAAATGGCTTGTTTTTGCTTATTTGCGTGTTGGTTTTACATTTGAATCGGGAGTAATATTGCCATCAATAGTACCATTGGTATCTTCAAACGCTTTAATATTTTCTCTTATTAAAACGAGTACCTGACTATTTACGCTTCTTCCTTCATAATCAGCGATATACGCAATCTTATCCAACATTTCCTCTTCAATTCTAATAGAAACACTCTTGATAGCCATAATTTCACCTCAAAATAAATATATTATATATTTATTCTAGATATATTATGTGTTATAATGTCAGAAGTAGATATACGGTATATTCATTATATTTTGAGGTGAAGATTATGAAATTAAATACCTGTTGCTTTATCGGTCACAGAACGATAAATGAGACTGATGAATTAAAATCAAAGCTCATTGAAATAATTGAGAAACTAATTATGCACGAAAATGTTGATACTTTTATTTTCGGGAGTAAGAGCCGCTTTAACAGCTTATGCCTTGAACTTGTGACAAAAATAAAAGAGAAATACCCTTACATAAAACGAGTTTATGTAAGGGCGGAATATCCGTATATCAGCGAACACTATAAGAATTATTTGCTTGAAAGCTACGAGGACACCTATTACCCCGAAAAGCTTATCGGTGCGGGCAGAGCCGCATATATTAAGCGTAATTTTGAAATGATAAATAAAAGTAAATACTGCGTTTTTTATTGCGATGAACAAAAAGCTTTTACTACCCGCAAAAGCGGAACTAAAATAGCTCTTGACTATGCTGTAAAACAGAGAAAACATATAATAAATCTACTTGATTTATTATCGGTAATTTAATCCGCTCTTGCGTACTTTATATCTGGATGTTATAATAAATTAAAGTGATTTTAACGGTTAAGGTGAGCGGAATGAAAAAAATAATTGCTTGTTTTTTGGCTTTCGTTATCTGTTGCTGTCTTTTAGGCTGTGAGGATAACTCGGAAAATGTAAAGAAAACAAATACAAATGAAATGCTTACCAAGGTGTTAAATTACGAAAAAAGCTTTACTGTTTACAATAAGTATATCGAGAAAAACACCGAGCAGACCTTGGATGATTTCAAGTATCCGACCTATAGCAATGCGCTTAATGTTTTCAAACCTTATCGTTATACCTTTGCTGATTTTGATTCGGACGGTAACGATGAACTGCTTATTATAGATGTTTATCTTTCCGATTTTCTTTTCCTTAAGTGCGATGGGAAAAAGGTTTACGGCTATGTTCATAAAAAAATCAGTATTCCTGATATTAAGACTGACGGCACTTTTAAAACATTTGAGTATGACGGTTATGAAGCCATAAGTACCATTTCTTTTAAAGGGCAGGATTATGAAATAACCAATATTGCATACAAGGATGAAACTTCCGGAATTTATAAATTAAATGGCAAAACAACCTCAAAGGAAAAGGTTTTAAAATACTTTGAGGATTGGGATAAAAATACCGTAAAGGTAGAACTGATAAAATTTGAGTAGGTGATATTATGAAATTAACTTATCTTGGTACTGCTGCGGCAGAAGGATTTCCGGCGATTTTTTGTAACTGCCGTTATTGCAATGAAGCAAGGGCTTTGGGCGGTAAAAATATAAGAACCCGCTCACAATCGCTTGTTAACGATGACCTGCTTATCGATTTTCCGCCCGATACATATTCGCATTTTTTGAATAACGGAATCGAGGGTGATAAAATCAAGTATCTTTTGCTGACACACGGTCATTCCGACCATTTTTACACCGAGGATATGTATATGAGAAGCGGTGCTTTCGCACACGATATGCGCTCGGAGGTATTAGAGGTTTTCTGCTCTCGAAAAACCTATGAAAAAATAGGGAATGTTCCCGAAAATATAAAATTCAATATTATTAAAGCATTTGAAACGGTAAAGGTAGGCTCTTACCGCATAACAGCACTTCCTGCAAGGCATATGCCGGGCGGTGAACCGCTGTTTTATATCATTGAGGGCGATAAAACACTTCTTTATTCCCATGATACAGGTTATTTTTTTGATGAGGTTTTTGATTATATCAAGGAAAATAAAATAAGCTTTAATATGATAAGCTTTGATTGCACAAATATAGATATTCCGATAACTGATGACGGCTCGCATATGGGATTTCCGAATATTGCGCGCGTTATTGAAAGGTTGAAATCAATCGATGCAATAAAAGATACTACCGTTAAATACGTAAACCATTTTTCTCATAACGGCAACCCGATTCAATCGGTTTTAGAGGAAAAGGCATCGGTTTTAGGCTGCGGCGTTTCGTTTGACGGCTGTTGTGTTGAGTTTTAAATTATAAATCATTTGTATAATAAGATACTTATGGAGGTGTGCTTTATGCGGTTTAGGATAATATTACTATTTGTATCTATCGCTTTTCTAATTACTTCATGCGGAGAAAATAAAACGATTGACGAAGCTAATATACCTGTAATTTCCGAGAGTGACTATTTTTCAGCGGATATCATTAACCAAACAGAAAACACTGTTCGTTTTAAAGAAACGGTTTCTTTTGCACAGGCATATCCCGATTCCGATATGACGAATCTTACAAATTTGAAAAAACCGCGAGAAGATGCCAATATAGTTTATGTTGATAACGCAGGGAATATATACTATGTTGCAGAAAGAGGAGATAAATATTCTTCCGGTGCTATATTTTTATATAGCACTACCGACAAAAAATGGACTACTCTTATAGAAACAGCAGAAAATCATAGCTGTACTGTTGTTTGTGCAAATGAAAGCTATATGCTTTGGCAAGAAGATGATAATGCAAATTGGATGAAGGTAACACTTAATTTGCTGGATTTAAAAACAAAGAAAAGTGTTAAAATCTATGATTATTCAATAGATCCGAATACAGGATTGATGTATGCTTGGCAGTTCAGTACACCTGTGATAATAGGAGATAAGGTTTACTTTGATGATATTGTTGGAGTGGATAAAAACGGGCTATATGATATAAAGATGTATTCTTATTCGATAACTAACAAAAAAATCAACGTTTTGGATGAAGATGCAAAATGGCCTATGGAGTTTCAAGGCGGGGCAGCTTGGCTTAAAATGTCAAGCGATGAAAAAAACAGCTTGTTTTATTCTGCAAAACAAGAAAAATTTTTACTGAAAACCCAAACGCAATTAGGAACTGCTTTTACATCAAGCAAGAATATCATTGTTGCAAATGATTATATGTCACAGGCATTTTTCGATTATTTGACCGCGAAATCAAATTCACAAACGGACTATTCTGATTCTGTTAAAGATATGGCTGTTTCAAGTTATGGAATCAAATTATATAAAAACAATAAAATTCAACCCATTATTGTTGTCAATACAGGGTTTATAACAAACCCTATTACTAACGGTGATTTGATTGGATGGTACGGCTCATCTGTTGGAAAACCATTGATTTATAGCACTCAAAAGAATGTTTTGATTGAGTTTGATCAAATAAACGAGGAAAATATTTTAGCTTATGGCTTTAAATTAAGTGATAATTATCTGATTTTAAGTTATGCAACCTTGGATAACGAGCAGTATGTTTATATGTTTGACTTGAAATAATATATGTAGCAAATTGTTTAAACAAATAATTTAATCAGAATTTCAAACTACCATTCCCCCTCTCATATAGTGTATTATATGAGAGGGAATATGTTTGCGTTGACACAGCTGTAAAAAAAATGTATTATGGTATTAGTTCTTTTAAGGGTGGGATAAAAATGGCGCAAAAGGTGCTTGTTGGTATGAGCGGCGGGGTTGATTCTTCGGTTGCGGCGGCATATCTTTTGGAAAATGGATATGATGTTACAGGCTGTACTCTGCATCTTTTTGATGCTGACCCGAAAAATCCTGATTTTTCGGCTTCGGTTGATGCAAAAGCGGTTTGTGAAAAGCTTGGAATAGAGCATAAAACCACCGATTTGACCGATAGCTTCTCTCAAAAGGTTATAAACGAATTTATAAATGAATACTATGCGGGAAGAACGCCTAATCCGTGTATAGTTTGCAATAAAAAAATTAAGTTTGATGAAATGCTTGAAATTGCCTTAAATTCGGGCTTTGATAAGATTGCAACGGGGCATTATGCCGTTATAGAGCAAAACGAAAACGGCAGATATTTGCTAAAACGCCCTGCTGACCGCAGCAAAGACCAGACCTATGTGCTTTACACCTTAACACAGCATCAACTCGCGCATACCCTTTTTCCGTTGGCGCAAATCACAAAGGAAACTGCCCGAAAAACAGCCGAGCGTTACGGATTTTCAAATGCCGATAAGCCCGACAGTCAGGATATCTGCTTTGTGCCGGACGGTGATTACGCGGCATTTATAGAAAGATTCACCGGCAGGGTTTATCCAAAAGGTGATTATATCGACCTTGACGGAAGTGTTTTAGGAAAGCATAACGGAGTTATTTGTTATACGATAGGTCAGCGCAAGGGCTTAGGTATTGCGCTCGGCAAGCCTGCTTTTGTTGTTGATAAGGATGCAAAAAATAATACGGTAACATTGAGTACCGATGAAGCAAAGCTTTTTTACAGTAAGGTTTTGGTTGAGAAAACCAATTTTATACCGTTTGATGAGCTTGACGCACCTATGCGTGTTATGGCAAAGCTTCGTTACAGGCACAAAGAGCAGCCGGCTCTTATTACTCCGCTTGAAAACGGTAGAGTTTTAGTTGAATTTGATGAACCGCAACGCGCTCCGAGTCCCGGACAGGCGGCAGTTTTTTATGATGGAGACTATGTTATAGGCGGCGGAACAATTATAAAAGGAGAATGATTATGACCGAAAAAATAAATGAAGTAATCGCGGCACTGCAAAAAAATAATATTGATGCCGTTTTTGCACCGACAAAGGAAGATGTTAAAAATATTGTAAAGGAAATTTTGCCGTTAGGCTGTAATATTGCGGCAGGCGGCAGTGTTTCGGTGGTTGAGTGCGGCGTATGGGATATGATAAAAAGCGATGATTACCGCTTTATGGATAGAAACCGCGAGGGAATAACCCCGGACGAACGCCTTGACGTTTTCAGGAAAACTGTTGGCTGTGATTACTATTTCTGCTCGGCAAATGCTATAACCGAAAAGGGTGAGCTTATAAATGTGGACGGTTTTGGAAACCGTGTTGCATCAATTGCTTTCGGACCTGAAAAAATCATTGCAGTAGTAGGCGTAAACAAGATTGTAAAGGATGTAGCCGAGGGACTTTTGCGTGTAAAACGAATAGCCGCGCCTAAAAATGCGGTAAGGCTTAAAATTGACCTGCCTTGTGCAAAGCTCGGGCATTGCATAGCGCTTGAAAAATGCGATAATCCCGATTTTACCGCAGGCTGCAACCACGAAAGAAGAATTTGCTCTTCCTATTTAATATCGGGCAGACAGCAAAAGAAGGGACGCATCACCGTAATACTTTGCGGCGAGGAGCTTGGATATTAAGAATATTTGTGTACACAAACGGCATATCCTTTTACGGAAGGGGTGTGCCGTATTGAAATTTAGGGGATTATTAGGCTTATTTTTATCATTGTGCTTGGTGTTTGGGTGTAACATAAAAACAGGTGCTGCCGCGCTTACCGTTTCGAGTGAATGTTCTATTGAGGATATAGATGTACCTTTGGAAACGATAGAAACCTCTGCGGCAGTAGGTCAAACGCTTGATATTAAAGCGAAATCGGCTTTTTTGATAGAACCTAACTCGGGCAAGATTTTGTATGAAGCTAATTCGGATGAAAAATTACCGCCTGCATCTATAACCAAAATTATGTCGCTATTATTGGTTATGGAGGCTTTGGACAGAAAAGATATAACGATGGAAACCGTTGTGAGTGCCAGTGAACACGCCTGTAGTATGGGCGGCTCGCAAATCTGGCTTGAACCGGGAGAGGCTATGACGGTTCACGAGCTTTTGAAAGCGGCGGTTATAGCTTCTGCCAACGATGCAACGGTGGCTTTGGGAGAGCTTATTGCAGGAGGTGAAGAGGGCTTTTTTGCGATGATGAACGAGCGAGCTATAGAGCTTGGAATGACCAACACAAATTTTATAAACTGTACAGGTCTCGATGCCGAGGGTCACATAACAACCGCGCATGATGTCGGTCTTATGTCGGCAGAGCTTATTAAGCACGATACAATCAAGGAGTATTCAACTGTTTGGATGGATACTCTCCGCGATGGAAAATCCGAGCTTGTGAATACTAATAAATTAGTAAGGTTTTACGAGGGTACAACAGGACTTAAAACCGGTACTACCTCGGGAGCGGGTTACTGCCTTTCGGCAACTGCCCAGCGTGACGGAATGGAGCTTGTTGCGGTGATTATGGGCGGCGATACAAGCAACGACCGTTTTAACGGTGCTAAAAAACTTCTTGATTACGGATTTGCAAACTATGCTTATTGTGAGGTTGAACCTGAAATACCTGAAAATTTTTGCGTTAAGGTAAAAGACGGTGTAAAAAAGACTGTTAAGGTTTTGCCTGATGGAAATTACGGCGTTTTAATGCTTAAAAGCGAAGCCGGAAAGCTAACGCAACACTTTTTACCCAAAAAACAGCTTTCGGCACCCGTTAAAAAGGGTGAAAGCGCAGGAATAATCGAAATTAAGCTTCAGGAAGAAACTGTCGGAATTATTGAATTAAGGGCGAAAAATGATGTTGAACGTAAAAATTTCGGCGTTACGCTGTGGTGGATTGTTAAAGATTTGTTTATTCTTTAAAAACTTTTGATAAATATTGATAATAAGACTTGCAATAACACACAAAATATTGTAAAATAGTAGCAAGAAAGAGTAATTTTAAAAAAATACTCTGATTTCAAAAATCAAGTGAGGTTTAATTTAGCAATGTCTTTGAAATTCCAGTATTCTTATGCAGAAGAGTTTTTGAGAGAAAATGACCTTGTGGGTTTAGAAACTCAGGTTGCCGCAGCTCATAAAATGGTAGCTGATAAAAACGGTCTCGGAAACGATTTTCTCGGTTGGGTAGAGCTTCCTACCAATTATGATAAAGAGGAGTTTGCCCGCATTAAAAAAGCAGCCGAAAAGATTAAGGCTGATACCGATGTGCTTATTGTTATCGGTATAGGCGGTTCTTATCTCGGCGCTCGTGCCGCTATTGAGTTTTTAAAGGGTCCGTATTATAACAGCCTTCGTAACGGTGTTCCTGAAATATATTTTGCAGGTAACAGTATAAGCGGTTCTAACCTTTCCGATCTTTTAAAGATTTGTGAGGGCAAGCGCGTTTCTGTAAATGTTATTTCCAAGTCGGGTACTACAACCGAGCCGGCTGTTGCTTTCCGTGTATTCAGAAAGTATCTTGAGGAGCATTACGGTGAAAAGGGCGCTGCAGAGCGCATCTACTGCACAACAGATAAGGCTCGCGGTACCTTGAAGGCTTTGGCTGATGAAAAGGGCTATGAGTGCTTTGTAGTGCCGGATGATGTTGGCGGTCGTTTCTCGGTTCTTACCGCAGTTGGTTTGCTTCCTATCGCTGCTGCAGGTGCTGATATTGATGCTTTAATGAAGGGCGCTGCCGAGGCACAGGTTGAGTATAACGAGCCTGATATGTATAAAAACCCTTGCTACACCTATGCCGCTTTGCGTAATGCATTCTACCGCAAGGGTAAATCTGTTGAGCTTCTTGTAAGCTATGAACCCAGATTTACTATGATGGCTGAATGGTTTAAACAGCTTTACGGCGAGAGTGAGGGTAAGGATAATAAGGGTCTTTTCCCGGCTGCTGTTACCTTCTCTACCGACCTTCATTCTATGGGTCAGTATGTTCAGGATGGCGCTCGTCTTATGTTTGAAACCGTTGTTACCATTGATGATAACGGAAGTGACATTGTGATTGAAGAGGATAGCGATAACGGTGACGGTCTTAACTTCCTTGCAGGTAAACCGATGTCCTTTGTAAATCAAAAGGCGTTTGAGGGTACTGTCCTCGCTCATACAGACGGCGGTGTGCCTAACCTTGTTATTGCTCTTGATAAGGCAGATGAGGAAAATCTCGGCAAACTTATCTACTTCTTCGAAAAGGCTTGCGCTATTTCGGGTTATATGCTCGGTGTAAATCCGTTTGACCAACCCGGTGTTGAAAGCTATAAGAAGAATATGTTTGCGCTTCTCGGCAAGCCCGGTTATGAGGCTCAAAAGGCAGAGCTTGAGGCAAGACTTAAATAATTTATAAAAAAAAGTAAAAAACTGCCGTGAAAACGGTGGTATGAATATAAAAGGAGCTGATTTTAATGATTAAACTCATTATTGGAAAAAAAGGATCGGGTAAAACCAAAAAGTTGGTAGATATGGTAAACGCTGCGGCTTCTACCAGTCTTGGCAACGTAGTATGCGTAGAGAAAGGCGATACCCTTACTTTTTCCTTAACACATAAGGTTCGTCTTATTGACGCTGATGCTTGCGGTATTTCCGGTTATAACGAGTATTTTGGTATGCTTACCGGTATTAAAGCAGGTAATAATGATGTAACTCATATCTTTGGTGATGCTACTCTTAGAATAGGCAGCAGAAACTATGATGAGCTTGCTGATTTCTTCTTCAGACTTAAATCTATTGATGATGTTGAGTTTGTTTTCACCGTTTCTTGCGATGAAGAACAACTTCCTGCAAAGATTTTCGAGTTAGCAGAGAAGTGCTGATAAAAACATAATTTTAAAAT